>JAZSPR010000129.1:0-35387 GCA_045537555.1 Acutalibacteraceae bacterium
CCAAGCTCAACGAGAGCCTGACCGTAAATCTCAGCTGTTGAGAGAGATGTTGAGTCAATTGCTGTATAGGTTAATCCGCCTGCCATCTTATTCAGCCTCCTTTTCTACTCTTGCAATTCTCTTTTCATAGAACTTTTCAAGACTTGCCTTAGCCTTGTTGTAATTATCTTCGTCGATAGCACCGTAATGCCATGTGTAGTTATCTTCCATGTAGTCAATACCGCAGCCCTTGATTGTGTCAAGAATAATCATATAAGGCTTGTCGGAAGTGTTTGCGAGAGCTTCGTCGATAGCTTCGCAGATTTCTTTGATGTTGTTACCGTCGATAACCTTAACTTCAAAACCGAAGGATGCCCACTTGTCTGCAAGGGGTTCAAGACGCATAACATCTTCTGTTCTGCCGTCGATCATACACTTGTTACGGTCAACGAATGAAATCATATTTGTTGTTTTGTAGTGAGCTGCTGACATTGCTGCTTCCCAGTTGGAGCCTTCGTCACATTCACCGTCACCGAGAAGAACGTAAGTCTTGTAGTCCTTGCCTGTAACTTTTGCTGCAAGAGCAGTACCTACAGCGATTGACATACCGTGACCGAGTGAACCTGTTGAAGCATCAACACCTACGATCTTGTTTGAGTCAAGGTGCATACCCATTTTTGAATTTGAAAGATTGAATGTCTTGAGCATTTCCTTGTCATTGAATCCGAGGTCGCAAAGCAAGGGAGCATAAGCGATACCTACGTGACCTTTTGAAAGGATAAATCTGTCTCTGTCCTCCCATTTGGGATTCTGAACATCAATCTTCATGTACTTGTGATAAAGTACTGTCATAACATCAAGAGCGCTCATACCGCCGCCGATGTGTCCGCTTCCTGCCCATTTTGTTGTGTCGAGGGTAAGCATACGAAGCTCATGAACCTTTTTTTCAAGAGCGAGCCATTCAGCTTTTGAAAGTGGCATAAATTTTTCCTCCAATCGTTTTTTGTGTATAATTTTTAATTCGCAATTCACAATGCTCAATTCGCAATTTCGGAAAAGGCTTCACCTTTTGAACCACTATAAATGGGGTTTAAGGGGTGCAACCCCTTCCTTAATTGCGCATTGCGAATTTATAATTTCTAATTATTTATTCTGATGAAATCAGAATGCTTCAGGGTGGCGTTTTCTTACTGCCTTGAATGCATCTTCAGCAACATCAATTGTGTACTTGATATCGTCTTCTGTAAGTGATGCGTTGATAAAATGGTTGTGATGGCTTGTGATAAAGATGCCTCTGCTTACCATTTCCTGAACCCAGTCCTGATGCAGGAACAAGCTGTCGTCATTTGCTATTCTGAGATAGAACAGAGCGGGTTCACCTGAAACAACAAGGTCAAAACCGTTGTTTGCAGCTGCGGCCTTAAGACCGTCTGTAAGCTGTGTACCAAGTTTCTTGAACATTGTGGGTGTGTCAAGTTTCTTCATCTTTTCGATACAGGCAATACCTGCAGCGAAAGGAACAGCACTCATCCAATAGCTTCCTGTGTATGAAAGACCGCTCATTGCACTCTTGAGGAATTCCTTACCGCAAAGACATGATACGTTCCAGCCGTTTGCAAGAGCTTTACAGAAGCAGATAAGGTCAGCTTCAAAGCCGTAGAAATGGTCAGAACCTGCAAGGTCAAGTCTGAATCCGCAACGAACGTCGTCCACGATAAGAACGATATCGTTGTCTGTACAGAGCTTTCTTACCTTCTGCCAGTAGCCGTCGGCGGGAAGCTCATTATCAAGGAAGTTACCGTGCATATAAGGTGTTGCGATGAATGCAGCAATTTCGCCCTTGTTTTCAGCAATAAGCTTTTCAAGTGCGGGGATGTCGTTCCAGTCAACATAAAGGTTGTTTGCAACGTCTTCGGGAAGAACACCGGGGTAATCAAGCTTCTGTGTCCACATTGAAACACCGTGATAGAAGCCGTTTACGAAAATAATCTTTTTCTTATGTGTATGGTAACGTGCACACATGATAGCAGCCTGTGTTGTATCGTTACCGTTCTTTGCAAAGAATGCCCAGTCAGCAGATGCAACTGTGTCAACCATAAGTTCTGCAAACTCAACCATCTTATATGACGGTGTTGTTGTACAGTTTGCAATCTCTGCCTGCTTCATAGCTGCAGCATTTACGTCGGGATCGTTGTAACCGAGAACGTTGGGACCGTAAGCACACATATAGTCAATGTACTTATTACCGTCAACATCCCACATGTATGAGCCTTCTGCTCTCTCTGAGAAGAAAGGCCATGAAGTTGTGGGAACCCAGAGACCTTCTGCAGGACCTAAGTGACCGTAAATACCTGAGGGTATTACGTCAACGGCTCTTTTGAACCATTCCTGACTCTTTTTATGATTAAATTTCTTTGTAGCCATTTAAATACCCTCCTTATGCAAGATAAAGACCAACGAGGTCAAGAATTCTGTTCATATTGTCAACCATTGAAATCATGCCGCCCATTTTAATTTTGCCTTCGCCGACACATGCAACTGAGTTGACTTTGCCGTCAAAGAGGTCACGGGCAAGCTTGATTGATTCAAACTCCATAAGTGCCCTGGGTGTGTCTGTACCCTTCTTGACTGTGATGAGTCTGTGGTTGTTTACTCTGATTGTAGCCTTGGGACCATCCTTGATTGACATGAGGATTTCACCGTTGACCATATGATCAGCCGAGAACTTGCCGATTTCATCGTTATTGCCTATCTGAGCAATTGCAACTGCAATTGTGTAGAACATAAGTGATGTACTGATTTCAAAGAATCTTTCATCCTTAAGATCTTCGGGATCGGGTCTCATATATTTTGAGAGAAGATCGGTAAGGGGAACGAATTCCTTGAGAAGGAAACCGAGATGCTGGAAGCCCTTTGAGGGAATGGGAGTAACGGTTCCGTCAATCATTCCGTTGAATTTCTCACATGAAGAGAAAGGAAGTTTGATGTCACAGGGGCCGATACCGTCTTCCATTCTGCATCTGCCGTTTTTGAAAGTAATTGTTGCCGCAGGACCGCCCTTGACTTCAATACCGATTGTGATGGGTTTCTTGTTTGTAAGAAGTGCGCTTGCATCTTCGTCCAATACACAAAGGTTTTCAAGTGAGCCGAGAACAGCATATAAATTGATATATGCGAGTGTTTTTGCGTCTGTCAAAGCAATTCCTCCTTTTTATGCTTGTATACTACTATATAATAACAAAATTATATGGTAAAGTCAATAAACAAGAATAAATTAAGATTAATTCTGTTGTAGAAATTGACCAATCAAGTTTGTTAAAATCATACAAAACAAAAAATAATACTTATTAAAAATATTGACAAAAAAGGGGTATCTGTTGAAAAAAGGAGCTATATCACTCTTCATCGGGTGATACAGCTCCGTGTTGTTGATTATTTAAGCTTATGATGTGTACACACTGTAGTCTGCAGTGGGAACATGATAACAAATTGAGTCATTTCCTCCGGGAGGAGTGGATTCGCAAATTGCATAATCAGAGAAAATTGTATAACCGAACTCTTTATCAAGCACGGCACATGAATACGGTGCCATGTTTGATGTAATAAAAGAACAACCGGCTGCAATGCTTTCAGTCAACTCAAAACTGTCAAACATAATCTCAGGTTTTGTATATGCTTTTTTCACAGTAACTACTCCTCCTTTCATAAAACTATGTTACCAATAATCAAATTGATAAGCTTATTGAAGAAATCTGCCAGTCTGTTGAAGAATCCTATGAGTTTTTCAAGGAATGTGGGTTCCTTCTCCGGTTCTTCTTCAGGTTTTTCTTCCGGCTGAGGAATTTCCTCAACGGTTACGGTTATTATAACGGGATTTTCTGACTCAAATCCGTTTTCATAAGCACCTGTTACGGTGTAAATGTAAGTACCTGCTTCATTTTCCGAGAGAGTGACTGTCCACAGCTTCACATCTTTATTATCAATCGTTTCAACATAGCTTTCAATCGCTTCGGGAGTGATAACATTACCGTTTTCATCCCTGATGACGAGTGTGTCAACATCGGTTGAAGTTGATACATTGATTTTTATACTCTCACCTGCAGTTACGTTATTATTTTCAACCACAACATCATCTTCATTGATTTCAAGGTCTGCATTTACTGCTCTGACTGCTGAACGTGCCATTCTGAATGTTGAATAATCCGACATAAGCATTACGGGTTCTTCAGCTGTTGTCTGAGCATTATTTTCAAGGTTTTCAAAATAACCAAAACCTGATGACGGGAATGTCCACTTGATATTTGTGATTGAAATGATACCGTCTGTGATATTCTGAATAACAATCGTGCCTGATGAGTAATAAGTGTTACCGTCTGAGCCTGTAACGGGTGTCCAGCCGAGCTGTCCTTCACTCTGCTTACGGAGAAGTGCGTCTACCGAATAAGAGAGGTCCGTTGCCGTCGTTATGAGAGCTTCAGCCGTATACAGGGCTGTTGTTGTGGTGTAAGAAACGAACATTGTCGGGTCTTCTTCACCAACAGCCTTTGCACTTATCTGAATATCATCGGGAACGGATGATGCCCATATCTGGAACGCAACTGCCTGACCTTTGAGAAGGTAAAGCTCATTATTAGGACCGCCTGCGGTGTACTTTGAAACATCATCATTATCGGCAATACCGTCAATGAAGACAACACCTTCGGCAGATGTACCGTCATTTGTGAGCTTATTTGTTGAAATAAGCATATTACGGAGTTCAAGGTAATCGGGATTTGCTTCTCTGTCCTGAGTATAAGCATAAGAAATTGTGGGATTTGTAAGCGTATCACCGATACCTGCAGGATTGTAGATTCTTACGGCATCAACATAGAAATCATAAGCACCGTCTTTTGCTGTATCCATTCTTGATGAATACATAGGTGTGATTTTTACCGTGTATGTGCCGTAGTCAAGGTCAGTTACCTTGATAACGGGAATCTGATAAAGAGCATTTTTATCTTCGGGGATGTTTTCGGTTATCCAGCCGAATGCATATGCAGGTTCAAGATCACCCGTTGTATTTTCCGTTACAATTGTGCCGTTTGCGGCATAATATGTGGGAGTTTCGGTGTAACCTCTGTTATCTGTAAGATAAAGCGGTTTACCCGTATCCGTAAGTGTTTCGCTGCCATCTGCGGCACGGAAAATCTGACCGTATGTGTAGCCGTAATATGTGTTTACGGTGTGATTCTTGACTATATTACCGTCTGCATTTCTGACAGTAAGATTCATAGCACCCGTATCTTTTGATGTTACGGAGATAAGGTCAAAACCTGTACCTGCAAATGTAAATTCAGCCTCGGGCCATGATGCTCCCGCACCGCCACTGTAAGTTGCGTTGGGATTATTCTTTGCGCTGACTGTTACATAGTGTGATGAGAAACCGCTGTAAACAGCACATTCATCATAAGCCTCGTCATAACCGTATGCATTTGCATTTGTTGCACCGGGTCGGTCTGTATGCTGATAGATTTCGCCCTTGATTACACCTGTGGGCAGAGCACTTGTCACATTCTGCCATACACCGTGATTATCGGGATTACTCTGTCCCGTCGGAACAGTACCGTCTGTGTATGTTATTGCATCACCCTGGAAATCATCTTCATAATAGATTGTTGTTGCGGGGATGATTGTGATTTTTTCAAAAGCGTAATATACGGTTCCGTCTTTATAGGTCGGATCATGGTCAACCTTTGCACACATATATATGCTTCCTGCATCGGAAAACTGCATTGTATGAGGCTCATATTTGATATTACCGTCTTTATTGATAAAGTAAGTACCGAAATGACCTTCAAAATCTATCTTGGTTTCAGATCCGAAGCGTGTGATTTCAGTTTCCGTGGGCTCTGTAAACATAACAAGTGAGTTAGCTCTTGCGGGAACAGTATCGGTTACACCGATATACTCATAGTTTGCAAGTTCATAGCCCTCGGGAGCAGAAAGCTCATTGTTATCCTTGATGTCAAACTGAACGGGAAGACCGAAGTCAACAACATATGACTGGTCGTTGAGCTTGACATAGTCAGAAATCTTCTGAATGTTGAACATAAGCTTACAGTTTGATTCAGTTGAACCTCTTTCAAGGTAATAGAACTTGAATGTATGCTGTTCACCGTCAGTTGCAATCTTGTGAAGATACTCAAGTGCAGCCTGATTACGTGTGCTTATGCCTGCATTTTCCGCACCGTAAGTATAGGTAATACCCTCTGAATACGCATTTGTAACCGTTCCTGTTTCAACATCGGCAAGATACTGATATGAAACAGCTTTCTTTGTGAAGTTGATGTTTGCATATCTTGCGCCGTGAAGACCGCCGTTGTCAAGAACAAGAACATTGTCGATATAAACGAGAACGTCGTCGTCACCTGAGAATTCAAACACGATGTCATTACCGTCACCGTAGTTACCGCTTGAGGGGATGTAGAACTCGGTTGTGAAACTCATACCGTAATGATAAATACCATCTTCGGTTGTTGTCATATTTGCATTTGAGCCGTCAAGTCTGTAGTTGAAGGGGAAGAAGCCCTTATTATCAGGCATATCGTGAGGAATGTGAACCAGACCCTTTGTGGGATCATCAATCTCGGTAAGCTGTGCTTTTGCAGTATGGGTTGTATCATCATAGCTTGCCTGGAATACACGCTCTGTATCACTTGAGTCATAAACATAGGTATTAACACCGAACATATTTGTGTACTCAAGGAACGGGAACTGAACATCCCAATACTGCTTTGCATAAGTTGATGAGTAGCTACCGAGTTCATCGCTTGAACGGATTGCTTCCCTTGAGAAGAAATCGGGAACATAAACGCTGATATCTTCAAGAGGACTAAGCGTTACTGAAATATTTGATCTGTTACGAATGATAGTATAGAACAGATTCTGATGAAGACCTGCAACATCATTATCATTATTCTGGGTATCGCTTGAAGAGGTTGTGTTGATATAACCGAGAGCATTGTCATAGGGATCGTGAGTGCCGGGCAGACCGTTTTCATCAAGTGTTGTGCTGAAAAGTCCCTGAACCGAAGCACCTTCGTTGTTGTTTTCACCCTGAGCCTTTGTACCCGGCTTTTCCCAGATGTTCCAGTAAGTATCATAGAAATCTGTACGTTTTCCGATTTCCGTACCGCCCTTTACAGGGAAACCTGTGAATGCAAGAGAATAAATTTTTGCATATTCTTTGACAATATTCTGAAGTGCTGTTTCCCTTTCAGAATCACTCGCCCATGTTGCAGTATCATAACCTATAAGAGTTTTTATCTGATCAAGAATTGCAGGAGTTGAATTGATAACATCCGCCATTTCCATGTATGTTATTTCATTGAAATCCTTACCGCCGCCTGCATAATTTGAAGCCGATGTATAACCGTATTTATAGATTGTTGCGGGGAAAGATGCCTTTGCAATTTCAAGCTTTGCAATTGCTCTGTCAATAGCATCAATAGCCGCCTGCCACTCGGCATCTGTTGTGTCGTTATTGTATGAATCAATACCGTCTTTTATTGCAAGAAGCAGGTTGTTGTATGACTCATCAGAATAATTACCCTGGTCAATGGCAATTGCTTCATGAAGCTTGTTGAAAAGTTCAAGCTTTTTATCTGTCTGTGAAAGCATCTGTTCATAACGGAAAAGACGCAGACAATTATTCTGGTTTTTGTTGCCGCCCCAACATCCGAAAACGCCACGTTCATAGTGGTCAATATATTGATCCGACTTTGAGGGATGTGAAATGTAAACAACGCCGTGTTCATTGGCTTCAACCACAAGCGGAGTGGGATTAGGCGTAAATGAAAGCGATGTATCGGCAGTTGTCATTGTAAGATACTGACCTGAATTGTTTGAAATATAATAATAGTTATTTGTACCGCCGACAAGACTGAAATTCAGTTCATATGCAACAGAAGTAGTTATTTTATTATCAGAAATTGAAACATCCGACTTTTCGGCAAAAGCACCGTTTTCAGGAACTGTTGTTATATCCATAACATCGGTGACATTATTGGTTTTCTGTTCATAGTCGTTATTTCTCTGAGTTATGATATACTTGCCGTCTGCAACGGGAGCATACCATTCAACAAGCTGACCGTTTTCCTTACGATGAAGAGTAAGAGGTGTTCCGCCTTTACCGCCACCCTCATAATATGCAGACACATGAGCTCTGACACCGCTTGAAAGATTGGAATCAGAATACGCATAATCAGCAATAAATGTGATAAGGTGAGTGGTGTTTGCTGTACTTCTGAATTTGACCTTACCTGTTGCAGCATCAATTTCTGCACTCCACCACCACTTGGATGAATTTTTAGATGCTGATGTTGACGGAAGTTCGCAGTTATCATCCACACCGTCATTCGGAACATAAAGATATTCACGTGTACCGTTATAGACACGGGAAATACGGTAATAACCGGTGCTTGTATCTCTTTCAATTTGCCATGTTTCGCTATCAATTGTCGGTGCTGAATAAGTAGCTGCCCAACCGTACGCAGTGAAATGAGGACGTGAATCTTTAACAGATGTGGTTGTCATAACACCCCATGCAGCATTATTACCGAATGCTTCACCCTCAGAACATGAAATTACATAATCACCGTCGGGAATAATCGTTGCAGATGTCTGTTTTGCAGTATATCTGCCGTACCGTGCCTGAGACCCCGGAGGAGGAACAAGAGCCGCAATCTGACTTTCAAGCAGAGGTCTGAGATTGAGATATTTAAGTGCATCATAAGCTCTGTTGATTGCCTGTGTTGCAGCAATTATATCGGCATCACTTGAAGTATCATTTATAAATACATCATAACCGTTCTGCATTACCTGAAGAAGTGCCGTGTAAGTTGCAGTTGTGTAAAGCTCCTGATTTGTTGCCGCACCCTTCTGAAGTGCATCATAAAGAGCCTTCTTATTGGTTGCATCGTATGCATACTGTTTGCGGTAAAGTTCAATCTGCTCATGATTACCTGAGCCGCTGCCTGTCCAGCTGGAGAACATTTCCGAACCGCTTGTATCCTGATTCTGCAGGTAATAGTTGCTGTTATGAATATTTACTTTACCATTGCTCAGACCGGTAATACTCATTTCAACGGCTGTTGATGATGCGGTAACATTTCTGTTTGAGGATGTTGAAATGTTAAGATATCCACCGTCCTTATTTACAATTGTATATTTACCTGTGGAGGAATTATATGTGATTGTCCATTCATTTGCCTCGGCAGTTGTAATTTTATCACCGCTTACGGTAGCAGTTGCACGGCCAAAGCCTTTATTACTACCGCTTGTTGCGGCTGTGCCGGTCATTACTCTTGCCTGTCCTACAGCACCGTCAACATTACAAGGAACATAAATAATATATTCACCGTCAGGAATTATTGAGCCTGATGATGCAGTATACTTGAAGTAACCACCTGATACACTTACAGGTTCATCAAGATTTGCAATATCATTCTTAAGTGTCGGGCTGATTGAACTCTTTTCAAGGGCATTGAATGCCGCAGTAATTGCATCTGCCGCTGCAGTCTTATCTGAATCTGAAACAGTATCCTTACCGTACTTTTCAAGCCCTGCCTGAACAGCATCAAGAAGATTTGCATAAGACTCGCTTTCATATGCAGCAGGATTCGCAGCCAGAGCATTCTCAAGTGCATTGTAAAGGGCAATGTCTGCCGATGATGTTGCATCAACCTTGCGGTAAAGCTCAAAACGCTCATTTTCGCCTAATTTATCCCAATTACTCTGTATATACTGAGAGAACAATCCGTCGCCATAAAGATCAAGAACATAGTTATTTACATCAATAACAACCCTGTTTTCTGTTCTGAACTTTCTGATTCTTACTGTTTTTTCAGTATCAGAAAGATACAGTTTTGCATTACCTGAAGAGTCAATGTAAAGATATTTTCCGTCTTTATTTCTGATTGTATAAGTATCTTCGGAATCTTCAACCTTTTCAATTATCCATTCATTTGCTGAACTTGTTTCAATTTCTCCGCCTGAAGGTGTTGCGGCAGACTGTTCAAGACCGTTGAATGTACTTACTGTTTTTGGTGTGGGGGTCATTACATAACCTGATGCGTTAGACCAGTTTGAAGTACCGTAAATGATATACTGTCCGTCTTCAACAATCCCCACATCGCCAAAGCGTCTGACTTCGCCGTCTTTGACCTGATAGAGTTTAAGAGCAGTGCCTGAAGTGCTGACACCTGCTGTGTTTGAAGATGAAGCCGAATAAGTAATATAGTTTGTACCGTCACCGATTTTCACTTTGCCGTCTGTAAGAACAACATCAAGTTCCTGTGATGCTTTTGATACAAAAACACCGTCAGCAGAAACATTAAGGAATGATGTTGTAATATTTTCATCAACATAAGATATTATATATTTACCGTTATCCTGCAGTTGGAATGAAAAAGTCTGAGAAGTAAGAATCGGTTCTGAACCACTTGTGTTAAGTGTACCCGAAGAAGATGACAATGTGCCGAGAACACCTGTTGAAGTGTTGCCTGTTGTATCGGTACCTGAAATCATATAATAACCGGACGGAACCTGTGTGACTGCACCTGAACCGAGTGTATAAAGTTCGTATGAAATTTCCTCAACAGGAGCTTCAAGGGCATCAAACATATTGTCAAGAAACTCGTAACGTGTCTGATTATCAAGATTGCTGACATCAACTGTCTGATCGAAGATTTCTTCAAATTCGTCAGTCAGTTCATCGCCTGTTTCAACTTCCGATGTAAGACCGATTGACTCGTAAGGCAGGTCTGTGGGAGCAACAGTAACATTGATTTTACCTGCTTTTTCAGTTGACTTGACAATGATAAGTGCCTTACCGTTGAACATCTGAATCTGTGCTGTTGTGTCTGAAAGAAGAGCTGTTGAACTCTGGAATTTCTGTGTTGTTGCGGCATTACCGTTATCAACTGCGGCAATGACACCAGCACCGCTACTGCTTGTAAGAGTAACATTGAGTGTGCCGTTGTAATCGTTTGCAAAGTTGCCGTTTGCGTCAACTGCTGTAACTTCAATGTAATTGAAGCTGTCACCGTCTGCTGTGAGTGTTGTGTCACCGTTCCACGCACCGACAGTGATGTTTGTTGCAGAGTTTGCATAAACCTTCTTTGTACCGACTGTATCTGTTATTTCTGCACCGCCCTCTGACTGATATGCCTTGAGAGTAAGTGTTGCAGAAGCATCGTATTTAACCTCGAAGAGAGGATAAAAATTATGATCATTTGAATCCTGAAGAGTGCCTGTTTTGCATTTTGAAGAATCAACTACTGTTTCTGTATAAGTAGTATATGTGAAACCTGCATTTGTTCTGTATGTTGTGGCTGTTGCTTTTGCAATTACGGTTCCGTTATAAAGAAGTTCCACATAGGGTGCATTTGTATAGATTGCCGTATCAACATAACCGTTTGAGTCAACAGCGAGGTTTGAACGGTTCCATGTGCCGGGAACAAGATGAAGCGTTGTTTCCGAATTATCCCAAAATGAATCATAAAGGTAATATGAATCTTTAGCAAAACCTGCAGTATCAACAATACCGAAATAAGATGAGTTGGGATACGCATAATCATAGTTTGCTCTCATATATGCATTCCATGGAGTGGGTTCGCCTATGTAGTCAAAGCCTGTCCAGACAAATTCACCCGAGAACCAGTCATTTACAATAGTGTTGTACCATGCATCTGCGGCTGTATTACCCCAACCTACCTTAGCCGCGTCATATGCACTTATCTGAAAATCCGAACTGCTTGCATAGTTAATATTATGTTCGTAATAAGTGCCTGGCTGTGAATAGTTAGAACTTGTGTATCTGTAAACACCTCGACTGCCTACTGCAGATGCGGTTTCTGTTCCGACAAAAGGCCTGCCGAACTGACCGTATTTTGATAACCAAAGAGAAAGGTTATAGTTACCGCCAAAAACATCAACAAGCTGTCCGTTACCACTTAAAGGATTCGGATAATTATCATTGGAACCATTATAATTCGAACCTATGGTAATAGGACGTGAATCAAGAGCTGAAATAATATTCTTAAAACTGTTATAAGTAGATGTATCGTTGAATTCTGATGCACTTAATTCATTACCCAAGTCCCACATAAATATACAGGGATCGTTACGGTCTCTGAGAACAGCCTGTTTCGCCACAAATTCAAACCATTTGAGTCCGCTGCCGCCGATAATGTGGTTGTTTGATGAAATGTAAGTATTAAAATAATCTGAAAAATCGTATGTATTACCGTTTTTCTCAGCGTACCAACCGTCAAGGAATTCTTCCATGACAAGCAATCCAAGTTCATTACACACCTGAATAAAAACCTTTGATGCTGTGTTATGACTTGTTCTGACAGCATTTACACCCATACTCTTCAGAATAGAAAGCTGACGGTAAATTGCATCATATTCCTGAACAGCACCGAGACCACCCTGGTCGTGATGCATACAAACGCCCTGGAGTTTGAGTTTCTGCCCATTGAGTGAGAAACCTGTTGACTGGCTCCATGCAGACCATGTATAACCGAAATCTGTGTAATATTCATCAAGAGCTTCGCCGTTTTCTTCAATTCTGACACGTGCCGTGTACATATTGGGTGTGTCAACAGACCAGAGTGCAGGGGCAGGCACTTCTGCTGTGAGTGTAATGTTTTTTGTTGTGTTACCGCTGATTGAAAGAGACTGACTTGTGGTTGCGACAACAGAACCCGAGGCATTCATAATGTCTGCAACAACATTGATATTTTCATTGGTTGCTGCATCGTTATGTATTTCAACCTTGATGTTTGTTGTGCCGTCTGTACCGTTTGATGATGCAAGGTCAGGGGTTAGAATCTGTGTGCCGTAAAGACCTACGTGAATATTACGCAGAACTGAAAGTGTGACATCACCGATAAGCCCCGAACCTGAATACCAACGGCTCGAGGGAATATTGTTTACAACCTTGACTGCAATAACATTCTGTGTTGCACCGTCAAAATGAAGATAGTCTGAAATATCAAATGAGAATGAGTTATAACCGTTGAAGTTTTCACCGACTTTGGTGCCGTTAACATAAACTGTTGTTTCCTGATAAGATGCACCGAAGTTCAGGATAAAAACTCTGTCGTGTACAGACTGAGGAAGAATGAAACTCTTACGGTACCAACCCGTACCACCGGGCAAGCTACCGCTTTCACCCTCAGTTCCTCTGGTGGTGAAATCCTGAATTATACTGAAATCATGCGGAAGGCTTACATCATCCCATGACTTGTCGCTGTATGCAGTCGACTGGGCATTTGCAACGTCTCCGTAATTAAATTTCCATTGCTTGTTGAAATTAAGCTCATATCTCGGCTCATTGGCTATCTGATCACCGCTGAGCTCATCTGCCAGAGTGACAATTGACATCACAGGAATTGAGGTCATAATCATCAGAACGCTCAATAAAAGGCAAATTAACTTCCTGAGTTTTGTGGTTTTTTGATTTATCATAAAAAACACCCCTGAATAATTTTAAGTATAAAAAGAGACAATAAGACATCATAATTTTACATTATTAGTATATAATAAAAATCTTCAATTTTCAATATATAAAGTCGTGTTTATTGTCAAATGTTAAATTTTTATAAACATTTACAAAAATCATATCAATAACAGGTCTTTTTTGAAGTATTTTAAGACTTTTTGCACAATTATTTTTTCTGTTGGTTATAATAAATTTATAAAAAAGAAAATAAGAGCATATCCGTCACGCAAATCGCCTGTTTAAAGGCGCTGCGGACTGATTATGCTCTTTATTCATTTTAAATTGCAAGATATTTTTCTTTCCAGTTTTCAATCGCTGCTTCATCATATTTTTCAGGCATAAGTGTACATGCCTTTTTAATTTTAAGCATGTTTATACCGAGTTTTGCAATTTTGATAAGCAACAACGGTCTTTTCAGAAGTGCTTTGAGTTTTTTGAGGATATCACCGACCGTAAGTTTTATATCAGAACCGCCCGAAAACTCTTTTTCGGTAAGAATATGACTCTCCATAAGATAATCAACATCATCAGGCGTTGCATCGCTGAGAAAACCTTTTATAACATCATCGGGCAGATTCTTTTCTGCGATTTCTTTGAAATAACGATACTGATATTTCCAGAGATTCTCTTTAGTTAATTCACCGAAACCGATTTCAATAACCGTATCAGCAAGCATTTTACCGCCGAGCATGCTCTGAGTCATTCCCGAACCGCTCAGGGGTTCAATCATAACGGCGCTGTCACCGACTGCCGCATAACCGTCACACACGATAACGGGGAATGTTCTGCCCAGAGGAATTGTTGCAGTCTGACCGCCACGGACAATTTTTTCGCCCATATACGGAAACTCTTTCCTGAAATCCTCAACAGCATCATCAATATCCTGCTGAGAAAGAGGAGAAAAACTGCCGACAAGGATATCGATATACTTTTTGTCTGTTATAACCCAGTCAATCCCCTTTCTTCTCATATGATAGAAATAAAAATGGAACGGAGGGTCACTCATTTCATCGCTCAGACGCTCATAATATGCTCTGTATGTATAAAGAGTGTCTGTTTTTTCTGTTGTTTTCACAACTCCGCAAGCATCGGGCAACGCATCACGCACACAGGAATGCATTCCGCCCGCATCAATAACAAGGTCACAGAAGAATTCTTCATCTTCCGTTGCAACACCGGTTACTTTATTATCTTCAACGATTGCCGATACAACCTTTGTGCCGAATTTCATCTTTACTCCGCACATTTCGGCATAAGAAACAAGGTGCTGTGCCAGAAACTGTCTGTCAACATTTACAACCATTTCACTCGGCTCTTTCAGGTCAACGAGTTTCATTGTTTTGTTCGGATTTCTGTAACAGACTTTAACGTGAGGCTCAAACTGCAGTTCTGAGGGTTTCGGAATTCCCGAACGTGCAAAGACATCCTTCACAAGAGTATCACGCCAGTCATAGCCGAGTTCATCTCTCTGTTTCTGCTCAAAAAGTGTAACATTATAGCCGTTTTTTGCAAGATTTGCCGCAGCGGTAAGTCCGCCGAGCCCGGCACCCGTAACAATTATCTTTTTCATACTTTTCACCCCGCAATGAAGTTCATTTCTATTTTATAACAAAAAAATATTATTGTCAATTAAACAAGAAAACGGTTTTCGCCGTACGCCTGCGGCGACCGTTTTCGGTTAGTCCATCGCCGTGCCCGTAGGGCAAATCGGCAGGACATATAATCTTTTTTTTTATGGAAACGCAGTTTCCCATAAAGAAAAAGAAGTTGCCTTCAAAAATGAAGACAACCCGTTAAATTAACTTAATGCAGACATCAATCCTACCGCATCAGGTGAAGCAAGAAGCTTCCAATGCTCAGATGTGAAAGGTACTGATAAATTATCACATATTTCGCAATATTCTCTTAATATAGCTGTCAGATCCCCCGCAAATGACGGTTTCTGACTTACAATAAGACGGTACTTTTCACCATCTGTATACAATTCACTTTTTGAGATACAGTTATGTTTCTGAAGCACCTGTGCCAATGCTCCGATATTATCAATGCTAACCGACTGACAGACCGTTTTTGTCCCCGAAAGTTTCACAAGCTGTTTTTTTCCGGACTTCGGATAATGCTCATCCGCAACAGAAAAATAAATTCTGCATCCGCCGTTTTCATCGGGCACGGCTTCAATCAGCATTTTCTGTGTAAGTCTTATGTCCCTTCCGAGCGTATGCTTTGCTTCATCAAGCAGAGTCCACAGTACACGCCGTGTTTCAATATTGGAATAATCAAGTTCTTCATATGTAATGTCGAGTTCTGTCATATCCTGCCTTGTCAGTTCAATGCAGATTGTGTTTTCTGCCTGAACGGTTATATTCATTACAATCACACCCCTTACTTATATCTTATTCATAAGAGATGTCTTTTGCAATGATAAAAATTTTCCGTAAAGTTTTTATTAAGAACTATTGTTGCAATGTAACTATATATAAAAAACAATTATAAATTTTGTATTACTTTCGCATTGTTTTATGTTTTTCTGTATGCTATTATAAATTCAGGTACTGTAACAGACTAACAATTTGTTCAAACGGAGGTTTTCCAAATGAAAAAACAACTAAAACAAACATTATCATTATTAATGTCATTAGTAATGATTGTATCAATGTTCACGGGACTTGAAATTTCATCGCTTGCGGAAGATGATATTCTTGAATACCTGAGTTATGAAATCAACAATGGTGAAGTAACAATTACTGATTGCGACAGTTCAATCAGCGGAGATATTGTAATTCCCGATACAATTGAGGGGTATCCCGTGACGGTAATCGGGGAGTATGCATTTTATGGTTGCGACAGCCTTACAAGCGTAACAATCGAAAAAAATGCAACAAAAATCGGTTTTATGTCTTTTTCATGTTGTTCTAATTTGGTAAGTGTAACAATAGGTGAAAATGTAAAGATAATTGCAAGTGAAGCTTTTGCAAGTTGCAGTGCACTTAAAACTGTGTCAATCCCTGAAAGTGTAACAATTATTGAAGATTCTGCATTCGATTATTGTTCATCATTAAAATCTCTCACAATTCCCGGATTTGTATCATACATAGGTTGTTATGCAATGGGGTTTAAATATGTCTGTGTGTCAAACGGAAACAGTGCATCATGTTATAGTATAGCTGATGAAAATTTTGTAATATACGGTATTCCGAATTCGGCAAGTGAACGTTATGCAAAAGAATCTGGAATCAGGTTTGAATCAATTATTGAAGAATCAACAAATACTCCTTCTGATGAAAAATATCTTGTCGTCAGTGATACTTGCGGTACAAACCTGAAATGGTCATTATATTCTGACGGTGAATTAGTTATTAATGGCTCCGGAGATGATTTTAAAGGTCACAGACCTACTTTGGATCCGACTTGGTGGTATTTTAGAAAGGATATTGTAAATGTAAAAATTGAACATGGCATTACCGGAATTTATACATATTCCTTCCGTGAATGTTCAAATATTACTAAAATATATATCCCTTCAACCATAAAATATATTAGTGTTGATGCGTTCTGGCAATGCGACAGTCTTGATACTATTTATTATGAGGGTTCCGAAGATGAATGGAATGAAATAGATGGAATTCACTTTATCAATTATGCTGATATCGTGTTTAACTATGAAATGCCACCTGTAGAAGAATCTACAACGGAGGAGCCCACAACCGAACCCACAACCAAGGAACCTGAAACAGAAGTTACCACAACAGAACCCACTACAAAGGAACCCACAATACGGATTCCAGATACTAAACATGGACTGATATTTGAAGTGCCTGAAACAATCAATAATGGCGATGTCTTTGATGTTATTCTTTATTTATATAATAATGGCAAGGATACATTTAATGGTATTATTGATATTATTTATGACGAAGAATATCTGAGTCTTGAAAGTTGTATATCAGACGGACCGTATCATGACAAACAGTTTGAGAGAAATGGGAGTGGAAAATTATTCGGAGCTTTTAGTTTTGATTATCAGGAAATAGAAAATAAAGAACTTGTAAAAATTGTAAATCTAACCTTTAAAGCAAAAAAATACGGAGATGCTGATTTGTCGATAGATGTTAAGAATTGGTATGGTGCGGAAATTCCGGAAGATATCTCTGTAAAAATACCAATTCAATCTTCTGAAAAACCGACAGACAAGCCCACCGAAAAACCGACTGAAGCTCCCACTCAGAAGCCTGTTTCGGATAAGCTTGAAGTGAAGGATGATACAGTAAAAGTTGATGAATCATCAAAGATTTCAACAGTTAAGATAAAGAGCTCGGCAAAGGATATTCTTAAATCAGTCAAGAACGAAAAAGTTGAAATTGTTGACAAAGACGGCAAGGCAGTATCAGGCGATGCTCTTGTAGGTACAGGTGCAAAGATTCAGATTAAGGACAACAGCGGTAAGGTTATCAGTACTTATACAGTCTGCGTTCCTACAGACGTTGACGGTAACGGAAAAACAACAGCAGCTGATGCCCGTCTTGCCCTCAGAGGTTCGGCAAAGCTTGAAAAAGTTGAAGGCGTTTATGCCTCAGCTTCAGATATGAACAATGACGGTAAAATCACCGCCGCCGATGCAAGAAAGATTCTTCGTATCTCTGCAGGTCTCGAAAAAGTATAAAAAATCAAGGAGTCGCAATCGCGGCTCCTTTTGTTATACAAATCAGAATTTATCAATGAACAATTTACAATTTACAATGTACAATGATTTACAAAAACTGCCTGTATCGCTACATCTGCACGATTGTAAATTGTAAATTGTTCATTGTTAATTGGCCCGACAAATTATTGTTTACAGTTCAAGCTCCGCAAGCACGGGATAATGGTCAGAAATATATCTGTCACCGACTTTATCTGTAATTGTATTGCATGATTTTACTTTGAATCCGTTTTTGATAAACACGAAGTCAATCATTTCGTTGGGATTTTCATCAAATCCGTTATATGTCTTTACATCATTTGCGTTCGCATCAAGAGTTCTTGCATCTGTGAAGCCCTGAGCAATAATTGTCTTATATGCTCCTGATTCGGGGTTTACGTTAAAGTCACCCGTAACGATTGTGGGCACGCCTTTGAAAACGTCTGCTCTTTCTGCGATAAGCTTTGCACCTTCACTTCTTGCAACATCACCGACATGGTCAAGATGAGTATTGAAATGAGCAACTTTTTCGCCTGTTTTCTTATCTTTGAGAACAGCATAAGAACAGATTCTCACACAAGCGGCATCCCAGCCTTTTCCGGGCTTTTCAGGTGTTTCTGAAAGCCAGAAATTACCTGTTTCAACAACTTCATATTTGTCCTTTTTATAGAAAACCGGTGAAAATTCGCCCTGTCTTTTACCGTTATCTCTGCCGACACCTACATAATCATATGTATCGCCAAGTTCTTTACAAAGATAGTTCATCCATCTGTAATGAGCTTCCTGAAGACCGAAAGTATCGGGATCATACTTTCTGATAACATCTCTTACAAGAGGCTTTCTTTTTGTCCACCAGTTCTTGCCTTTACCTCCGCAAAGAACATTGAATGACATAACTTTCATATTTATCTCTCCTTATTCAGTATCTGCAACAACGGGATAATGGTCTGACGGATATTTTCCGCCCGGCATATCGGTTGCAGTTATTACTTTGCTGACATTTTTTATATTTTTCACAAACACGAAATCAATCATTTTTGACGACCCGCCAAACCAATGAAACGAATTGATATCATCCGATTCACGGGCAATTGTACGGGCATCGTCAAATCCGCCGTTTGTAAAAATTTTATATATTTCAGAGTCGGGAGTGACATTGAAGTCACCCATGAGCACTGTTTTTATATTAGCATATTTTTTTAAATTTTCAAGTATAAGTCCGGCACCTTTGTGCTGCGCAACTTCACCGATATGGTCAAGATGAGTGTTGAAAACTGCTACAGACTCCCCTGTTGCAAGGTTTTCAAACAAAGCTCCCGAGCAGGTTCTGTTTTCGGCACCGTCCCAGCCGAGGCTCGGTTTATCGGGTGTTTCGGAAAGCCAGAAATCAAGTCTTTCGGTTACTTTATACTTATCCTTACGATAAAAAACGGGAGAAAACTCACCGCCGTTTTTGCCGTCATCCTTACCCACGCCGATATATGTATACATATCTTTCAGTTGTCCCGAAAGATACTTCATCCAGCCGTAATGAGCCTCCTGAATGCCGAAAAAGTCGGGCATATATTTCTTAATGACATCCCTGACAAGAGGCTGACGACGGCACCACTGATGCTCGTTTCTGCCTGCACAGAGCACATTAAAAGTCATTATTCTCATTCATTTTTCTCCTTTTCATTTCCGTTTCCGAGTAAATACAACCGCAGTAATCCTGACGGTAAAGATTATATTCCTGAGACAGCTCAATCGACCGTTTATAGCCGTTTTTCTTCTTAAAATCGGAATAAAGATACTTCACGCCGTACTCCTCAGACATCTGTTTTCCGATGCTGTTAAGCTTTTCCGCATTCTTATAGGGACTTATGGAAAGTGTCGTTGTGAAATAATCAAAATTATTTTTCTTTGCAAAATCAGCCGTCTCACGAAGACGCAGTTCATAGCATCTGAAACATCTTTCACCGCCCTCGGGCTCATTCTCAAAGCCCTTTGCAATTGAAAAAAACTCAGAAATATCATATCTGCCCGAAATAAAATCAACTTTACCTGAAAGCGGCATCTCGGCAATCAGTCTTTTCGCCTCATCAATTCGGTATTTATATTCATTTTCGGAAGTGATATTGGGATTATAGAAAAATAACGTAATATCAAAGTGTTCTGACAGATATTCAAGCACATAACTGGAACAGGGCGCACAGCAGATATGCAGAAGAAGACTCGGTTTTGTTTCCGAACGGAAAATGAGCTTAAGTTCGCTGTCAAGCAACTGCTGATAATTCACTTTCTGCATCTGTCTCACCCTTTCAGTCCGTTTGCAGATTTATTATACTATAAAGAAGTAAAAATAACAACGAAAACTGTAATTTTATTTTGTAAAAATAGTTTCTCAAACACTTGCATTTTCATGAGCGATAGTGTATAATATCAGGGCATATTAATCGGGGTGTGGCGAAGTTTGGTATCGCGCTTGGTTCGGGACCAAGAGGCCATGGGTTCGAATCCCGTCACTCCGACCAAAAACAGAAGGTTACCTTATGGTGACCTTCTGTTTTTTATTGCAGAGATTGGTTCCCATGGTCTCTTGTTAGTCACAAACCAATTGTGAGGGACCAGGCATTGAGTACGACCACTGCCGGTGGCAGATAAAGGGAGTACGAAATGGCGCAGCGGTCAAAATTCTGCGAAGTGAATAACGAGCAAAGAATTTTGGGCACCGCAAGTGGTAGCCATGGGTTCGAATCCCGTCACTCCGACCAGAAAAAAGCATCGCAACAGCGGTGTTTTTTTAATTAAATCCGTCATTCTGACGGAATAAATCCACTTGCGTGGATGAAATCACTTCGTGATGAAATTCGATTTCGTCGGGAGTTTTGACGGATTTGATTTCATTATGAGCAAAGTGAATGATTTTATTAATAATTTCAACTGAACACTAAACAAAGCTATTTCGCTGAATTTCAATCCATCAATTGAGTGTTTATAAAAAATTCAACCTGCAAATACGCAGTTTTTCAACAAAATATATACCCGCTATGACACTTTCGGTTTACCGAAAAAATGTCATAGCGGGTTTTTTAATTAAAGTATTGAAATATTGCAGATTGTTATGATATACTTGTTATGCCAAACAAAACCAAATAAATGTAACGGGAATGGTATTTTCTTTTATGGGGATACTGTTTATTTCTGTACGTATTTTTTAGAATTTGTAAAAATGCAGATTCCAACAGGTATGTACGGATTCATTCCCATTTATCTGGTTTTGTTTGGCGACAATCGGAGTTTGCGTTTTATGTGCGTCGGCTTCGGTTGGCGCACTTTTTTATTTTGCGGGAAATAAAAAGTGCAATAATATTAAGGAGGGTCGCATGAAGAAAATTTTTAGTCCGCATGAAAAAGTTGAAATGCACCGCCTTTATGCTAAATACGGCAGACAAACAATCTGAAGCGGTTCAACGGTTTAAAAACATATCAAAAATGAAAGGAATACCTCAAATTGTAGTACACACTTTTAAGAGGTATTAAAGGTTAGTTTATGGAAATTATTATAGCTGTTTCAGCTGCAATCCTGCTTATCGTATCAATAATTATTGCTTATTTACTTGCTAAAGAATTTTATGCTGTGGCAAATTCTAAGGGTTATGAGGATAAGAAGTATTTTTGGTATAGCTTTATATTTTTATTTGCAGGCTATCTTTTAATAATAGCATTACCTGATAAGAATATTAAATCAGAAAGCAATATTTCTGAACTTCCTGAAATATAATTGAGGTGAAGAAATGGCTGAAAGATATACAAAAGTTTTCAATCTTACTAAAAATCTTTACTCCCAAAATTCGCCTATTTTAATATCTGCAGGAGCTTTATTAAAAGACAATCTTACTGACAAAGTAGTCGCACAGATTAAAATTAAAAATATCAGCAATAAAATTATTAAAGCGGCAAGAATTTCTATAATATCGTACGATGTTGTTGGGATTCAACAAGAACATAAAATACAATACGAATATCTTGATTTATCGGTAAAAAGAGACGGAGAATTCGGCCAAAAAGAACCTGTATATTTAAAAGAAAACTCAACTCGTTCCTTTTCCATAACTGTTGATGAAATCATTTTTTCAGATAACAGCACTTGGCTTTATAATGGTGAAGAACAAAAACCGCTTCCTGAATTCAAAAAAATATCGGAGCTATTTGATGATGAAGAAATTGTAAAACAGTATAAAATCGAATATGGTGAACAATGCAATTATAAAGTAACTACTGATAGGGATTTGTGGATTTGTACTTGTGGACACATTAACCATGAAGATGAAAATATTTGTGTGTTTTGTGAGCATTCGAAAGAAAAATTATATAACATTTCTTTTGATGAACTAAGAGAAAAAGCTAAAGTTCGTATTAATGAAAATGAAAAAAGGCTGAGAAAAAGAAGAAAAACAATTGTATTTTCTATTTTAGCTGTATTATCACTTACGATTTTAGCGTCAGAATTTATAAGTTACAGTAATAAAAACACAATGTATATAGAAGCATTAACACTTATTGAAGCAAATGATTTGTCTGATGCAATAGATATTCTTCAAGAGTTGGATTCGTTTAAAGATAGCACAGAAAAACTGAAAGAAACTAAATATAGCTACGGATTAGAATTAATGAACAATGGAAATTATGCTAAAGCTTCTGTGTTTTTCAGTTCTTTAGGTGATTATAACGATAGCGAGGATAAAGCTTGTTTAGCTGAAGTAAAAATGATTTTAACTCAGTATTCTGAATATCAAAAATATGATAATTATCAATATTTAACTGCATATAGAACAGATAAGCTTCAGAATTTTGAAAACGCTAAATCAAAAATCCAAAATTTTATTGATAAAAAATCAGGTAGTCAGATAAGTGACGAAATCAATGAGATTTATAATCAGATTACAGTAGCTCTTGATTATTATGGAGATTGGAAAGTTGTTTCAGGTAAAACAACTGTAGCATTTGAATCTGAAAGCCAAGAAAAATTTGAGTCTACAAATTTTGCTATTGATTATTATTCAGATGTAGGTGTTGCAGTATACACATTACATGATGTTATAAATTCAGGAGATAGGGTTTTTTATGGTTGCCTGTATACATTAACAGGTGATGAAACAGAGCCGCTTGAAACAAAAAAATATAATGGTAATATTTGTAGGATTGGTGCTATAAAAAACAATAAAATTACAATTAAAGAGTACAAGAATGGTAAAGTGATTAACGAATTAACGCTTGAAAGATACTGAGAAAAAGCGGGAAAAATCCCGCTTTTCTTATCAACCCCGGTGTTTCAATAGTGTACAATTCCTGAAATAACACCCACACCATCAGGCTTTGACCTGTGAATACTCAATTTTTCAACAAAGTATATAACCCACCATGACGCTTTCGGTTTACCGAAAAATGTCATAGCGGGTTTTTTAATTATTAAAATATTTCAGATTATTCTGCTACCGAGTCAACAACAACTCTTACATCATCATTTTCCACCGTAGCAAAGCCTTCACCGCATTGAGCAGAAAAAATATTCTGACCGTCAAGGTTAACGGAAATTTCGCCCTCTGCAAGAGAAAAAATTGCGTTGGCGTGACCTTTTCTTATTCCGTATGAGCCTGAAAATTTACCGTTCATGTTGTCTGCAATGTTCAGTTTTACGCTGTCACATTCCAGCGACGGAAACTGACGGTGAGGCGTAAAAAGAGTAAACTTCATTTTTCTCACCCGTGTTCCTTTTTGTATCTGTCAAACACATCATCGATAGTGCCTGACATAAGGAAATATTGTTCGGGAATGCTGTCACACTCGCCTGAAAGAATCCTTTCAACGCTGTCTACCGTCTTTTCAAGAGGTACGTAAATTCCCTGCTGACCTGTAAAACTTTCAGCAACATGGAACGGCTGACTCATAAAACGCTGAACACGTCTTGCTCTTTTTACAAGCTCCTTATCCTCTGCAGAGAGTTCATCCATACCGAGAATAGCAATAATATCCTGAAGTTCGGCATATTTCTGCAGAACCCGTTGTGTTTCCTTGGCTGTTTTATAATGTCTGTCTCCGACAAAATCAGGAGTGAGTGCTCTTGATGATGATTCAAGAGGGTCAACAGCGGGATAAATACCGAGTTCAACAATCTTTCTTGAAAGAACGGTTGTTGCATCAAGATGCGAAAAAGTTGTTGCGGGAGCGGGGTCTGTAAGGTCATCGGCAGGCACATAAACTGCCTGAACAGATGTGATTGATCCGTTACCCGTTGACACGATTCTTTCCTGCAACTTACCCATTTCGGAAGCAAGCGTAGGCTGATAACCGACCGCTGAGGGCATTCTGCCCAGAAGTGCGGAAACCTCACTACCCGCCTGAGTAAAACGAAATATATTATCGATAAACAAAAGGACATCCTTATGTGACTTTTCACGGAAATATTCAGCCATTGTAAGACCGACAAGGGGCACACGAAGTCTTGCACCTGCTGTTTCATTCATCTGACCGAAGACAAGAGCCGTCTTATCAATAACTCCAGACTGATTCATTTCATTCCACAGGTCGTTGCCTTCTCTTGAACGTTCACCGACACCTGCAAAAACAGAATAACCGTCATGCTCAAAAGCAACATTACGGATAAGCTCCATAATAAGAACTGTTTTTCCTACACCTGCACCGCCGAAAAGACCGATTTTTCCGCCCTTGATATAAGGGGTCATCAGGTCAATAACCTTGATGCCTGTTTCAAGTATATCATTTGATGAAACTATCTCCGCAAACGGAGGTGCAGCATGATGAATAGGCCATTTCTCTTCTGTTTCTATCGCCTTTCCGCCGTCAATGGGAGCACCTGTAACATTAACCATTCTGCCGAGTGTTTCTTCACCTACGGAGATTACTATGGTTTCACCTGTGTCCGTAGCTTTCATACCTCTGGACATACCGTCGGTAGAATTCATTGAAATGCATCTGACCTCACCGTTACCGAGATGCTGTGAAACCTCAAGGGTATATATTTCATTATTTACTTCAACGTTTACGGCATTGAAAATATCGGGAATTTCATTCAATGAAAAGAGAATATCAACTACGGGGCCTGTTATTCTCTGAACCATTCCCACAGAGCCTTTTGCCATTTTATATATCCCCTTTCTTTGCAAATTCTGATGAACTTTCAATAACATCGGCAGTTACCTGACTCTGACGTTTTCTGTTCATTTCTGTTTCTAATTTTTCGCTGTATTCACAAGCTGTATCATACGCTGAACGCATGGCGGTAACTGTTGCAGCATGAGCACCGAGAGCAGTTTCAAGAACTCTTTTATAAAGAACACACATGAATATTTTCTCTGCCGTGTTTTTTATAACGGTTTCTCTGTCAGGAACAAAAATCGGTGCCTCATCGTCCGAATTGAATGCCTCGCATGTAAAAAGATCTTTGCATACAGGACGTTGTTTTATCATATTGACATATTCGGGATAAACTGTTTTAACTGAAGAAATTTTACCCTCTGCCCTTAAGGTGCAGATATAATCAAAAAGTTCTTTTACCTGTTCATAGGTTGGTATGTCATCAAAAACAAACGATTTTTCTGTTTGTATGTGCTTTCTTTCAAAATATTCCGTTCCCTTTTTACCGCAGGAAATAACAATCCCGTAATCTTCTTTTTCAGAGAAAAAAGAAAGAAGTTCGGTGTTGAAACTGCCGCACATACCCTTATCGGATGTAATTACAACATTACAACAGGGAGCATCGGGATTTACACAAGGAATAACCGAATCGAATTCGCTGCGGTATGTTTCATAAAGACGGAAATATTCATCTGCATACTTTTCGTATTCACCGTATATTCCGCTGATTTTTGAATACTTTACCGTAGAAGCGGTTTTCATTGCCCGTGTAATCTTCTCGGTTGAACGGATAGTCTGCAATTTCTTTTTAAGACTCTGAACTGTTGCCATAATTACAATCTCCCGGCAAATTCACCCAGAGCTTCTTTGAGTGATTTTTTCAGTTCATCATCAAATTTCTTTGCATTTTTTATTCTGAGTGAAAGCTCTGCCTTTTCTTCACTAAAAAACTTAAAGAGTTTCTTTTCAAATTTTTCCATTTCATCAGGTATGATATTATCGGCAAAACCTTCACTTACGGCAAAGATAAGTATAGTCTGCATATTGTCTTCAACGGGGGCATATCTCGGCTGACGGAGAGCTTCTGTAAGAAGTCTGCCCGAAGCGAGAGTTTTCTTTGTTTCATCATCAATATCAGAACCGAACTGCATAAAGTCAGCAAGTTCTCTGTACTGAGCAAGACGGGTACGAAGTGAAGATGAAACTTTTTTCATTGACGGAGTCTGAGCCGCACCGCCTACACGGGATACTGAAAGCCCCACATTGACAGCAGGCCGCTGACCTTCATTAAACAGCTCTGCATCAAGGAAAATCTGTCCGTCTGTAATTGATATAACGTTGGTGGGTATGTATGCAGAGATATCCCCAGCCAGAGTTTCAATTATGGGCAGAGCTGTAATTGAGCCGCCGCCGAGTTCGTTGGAAAGATGTGCCGCTCTTTCAAGAAGTCTTGAATGAAGATAGAAAATATCACCGGGATAAGCTTCACGGCCCGAAGGTCTGTGAAGAAGAAGTGAAAGTTCACGGTATGCGACTGCATGCTTTGAAAGATCATCGTAAACTATAAGCACATCTTTACCCTTATACATAAAATACTCAGCCATAGCAGAGCCCGAAAAAGGTGCAATATACTGAAGTGCCGCAGAAGCGGAAGCAGGAACGGCAATAATAGTTGTGTATTCCATAGCACCGTGTGCTTCAAGCTTTTCTTTTATCTCTGCAACAAGGGTATCCTTCTGACCTATGGCAACATAAATACAGACGGTATCCTTACCTTTCTGATTTATGATAGTATCAACAGCAATCGCTGTTTTACCTGTCTGCCTGTCACCGATAATAAGCTCTCGCTGACCTTTACCGATAGGAACAAGAGCATCAATAGCCTTTATACCTGTATGAAGAGGCTCATTAACAGGCGCACGGTCAAGTATACCGGGGGCTTTGTATTCAATAGGACGTGTTTCTTTATAAGGAAGATAACCCATAGCATCAATCGGGTTGCCGAGTGCATTAACAACTCTGCCGAGAAGACATTCGCCTACGGGAACAGATGCAATTCTGCCGACACGTCTTACACGGCTTCCGCTTTCGATATGTGAAAACTCACCGAAGATAACACAGCCGATACGGTCCTTCTGAATATCGAGAACCATGCCCCTTTCACCGCATTCAAACTCGATAACTTCACCGTACATGATATCTGCAAGACCGTCCATCCAGCAGATGCCGTCAGAAACAGTTATAACTCTGCCGAGCTGATACTGATGAATATGGGGATTGAATTTTTCGGCTTTTTCGGTGAATTCCTGAATGAGATGACCTACCGTATCATCGTGCATAATAGGTTCACGATTAAGGCTTTTTTCAAACTGATAAAGCTCTTCGGCAATAGTGCCGTCATAGACAGTATCACCAATTCTCAGACGAAGTCCGCCGATAAGAGCAGGGTCTTCAAGCACCCACAATGAAGTTTTTCCGCCTACTGCTTCAAGCATCTGTGTGGTCGCTCTGTCCACATCGTCAACTATCTCCTTCGGAAGAGGATAAGCTGAAGTGAGCGTAACATAAAGAACCTTGTGATGCTTAAGATAAGCCATATCACCGGGAGTGAGCGTAATTCTTCCGAGAATTTCGTCAATTACCTGTCTGTCAAGCGCTTTTATTGCATTGAGATATTTTTCGTGTGAGAAAAGAGTGATTGCCTTTTCTTTCATTACGGAGAAAAGCTCCTTACGGGCATCCTGAATCATAGCGCGGTGAATTTCACTTTTTTCTCGTTCACGGAATGCCTCGACAGATGCGATTTTTTCCGCAACAATGCTTTCCGCTTTTTCGATTTCTTCGCTGCAATCCACAGCAAAGATTTCGGCGGAAGGCTCCTGTGAAACGGGCACAGGCATTTTTTCAATTTCCTCAGCCCTGTCAAGGTCTTTATTTATCTTTTCATATCTGCCGCCGAAAATTCTTTTAACGGTTTTTCTGCCAACCAGAAAAAGAATTACGGCAAGGATAAGAAAATTAATTATTACATATTGTATTTCCATAATATCAAATCCTGTTGGAAATAATGTTTTTTACAAAAATAGCAGCCGCTGTTTCCATTTCGGGTGCAACAGAGCTGACTATTCTGTCACATTCTCCTTTTATACCGTTTCTGTATTCTTCAATATCAGAAAGAGTTTTTCTTTGAGCATTTTCAATCTCTTTTTTACCGCGGGTCTGTATCTGCTGAACATTTTTTTTAGCCTGAACTTTTGCTTCAGATTCTGCACGTAACTTTTCCCCGGCAAGACGTTTTTCATTTTCTGATGTTATGTTTTCTATATCCCGAAGCTTTTTTTCTGCCTTTTCAATTTTTTCCTTACGGCTGTCTATCATTCTGAGGACAGGTGTAAAAAGAAGATTTTTCAGTATAAAAGCAAGAAGAAGAAAACATATCACAGTCCACACTATAACCGATGGCTGTATGTTCATGGCTTACTCCTCAGATTTTATTAATAAGCATAAATGCGATAAGAAGTCCGTAAATAGTAAGAGCCTCCATAAGCGCAAGAGAAATAATAAGAGTTGAACGGATATCCTTTGCTGCGTCGGGCTGACGTGCGATACTTTCCATAGCTGCCTTTGCAGTAATGCCCTGACCGATTGAGGGACCGAGTGTACTGAGTGCGATTGCAACTGCTGCTGCGATTGCGATAATTGCTGAATTTGTCATTTTAATCTGCTCCTTTAAATTAAAAAATAGTTTTTATCAGTCTTCTGTTACTTCTTCAAGATATATTGATACAAGCATTGTGAAAACCATTGCCTGTAATGCACAGAACAAGAGAGAAAGAACCATCATAACAACGGGTGCGCCTATAGGGAAGATGTGATAAAGCTCTTCTGTTACCATTTCTTCACCGAAAATGTTACCGTAAAGTCTGAGTGCAAGTGATGCGGGCTTGATGAATTCATCAAGAATGAGAAGAGGCAACATAAAGAACATCGGCATTACAAAACGTTTGAAATAATGCTTTACGTTATGCCTGAGTCCCGAAATCTGCAAGAAAAGAAATGTAAGAACACCGAGGCCTGCAGTTACGGACAGCGATGCCGTGGGGGCTTTCACATAATCGGTAAGTCCCACACCGGGAATCATACCCGAATAATTGGAGAAAATTATAAAAATAAAAAGTGTTGCAAGAAATGTGAAATATTTTCTTGCCTTCTTTTTGCCGAGAATATCTGTAAAGAAGTTATCGAGGTATTCTACACCCGTTTCAATAATATTCTGAAATTTTCCCGGTCGTTCTTTTAGATTGAATTTTACAATCAGAGAAATCACAGTCAGAACTCCGAGAATTATCCACATTGTAACGACTTCACCCGTTACGTCCAAGATTCCGAAAAGTTTAATGATTACTTCAGATTTTTCACCCATTTTCATCCTCCTTTTCATTTTTTGTCTTGCGTGAAAGACTTTCATTCAGAGAGAGAAGCTTTTTTGTAAAGAAAAACATAGATACAGTCATACCGAGAACAGCACCGACAAGAAGATATACAGGGTCTGCAATTCCCGTTTTTGTTCCGATAAAATAAACAAGTGCGAGAAATCCCACCTGAATAACCGAACGGACCACCGTAATAAATGAATATTTTTCAGGTGCCTTTATGAGCATTTTCTTTGAAAAAAGATAGTTTGCAAAAGAAATAAGCAAACCGATTGCCGCCGCTGCCACAGCACCGATAATATCGTAGTTCATAAAATATCCTTCTCTCTGTTTTAATGTTATTATAGCACTTTGCACTCTTTTTTCAAGAGCAATATTGCTATATTTTGCAGAAATAATTTGTATATTTTTCATAGTTTTTACTCTTGTATTTTTTTACAGAAGTCTCTTCAGATTTCAGGATATTTTTTATTGCGCTATTTTCCTGATTTGCAGGAGTTTACCGACATAAGACGGATACTGTACAACTCAACAATTCCTGTACAGGCTTTGTTTATGACATATAAAATATTATCTTAACAATAACAGACAATAAATTTTATTTCACTTATTGAAATTATCAAAATATAATAATATAATATTGACAGACAGTATTTTAATTCTCATGGAGAGTGATTGAATTGTTACCTGTATTATTAACCGCAATCGGTGTGGGCGGTGCAACGGTAATCGGTGCAGTAATAGGCTTCATATTCAAAAAATATTCGCACAAATTTTCAGACATTGTGCTTTCATTCGCGGCAGGCGTTATGCTTGCGGCAGCGGTATTCGGACTTATCCTGCCGTCTGTTGAACAAGGCGGAAAATACGCTCTTTTAGTTACAATAGCAGGTATTTTTACGGGTGCCGCATGTCTGAACCTTTTTGACAAGCTTGTACCTCATCTTCATAAGCTTATAGGTGAAGATACTGAAATCCATCACAACTCACACCTGAACAAAGTTATGCTGTTTGTAATAGCAATTGCCATACATAATCTTCCCGAAGGTATCGCGGCAGGTGTCGGCTTCGGCTCGGGCGATATGTCACATGCATTCATGATTGCAGGCGGTATTGCTCTGCAGAATATCCCCGAAGGAATGGTAATTATCGCACCGATGCTTTCAGCAGGTGTAAAACCGGGCAAGACCTTCTTATGCGCTTTATTTACAGGCTTAGTTGAAGTTATAGGAACATTCATAGGCTATTTTGCAGTTAGTCTCTCAACAGCAGTACTTCCTTTCGGTCTGGCTTTTGCTGGCGGAACAATGCTTTATGTTATAAGCGATGAAATAATACCTGAAACTCATGCTCACGGTAATGAAAGAGGCGCAACTTATGCACTCCTTGCAGGCTTTTGCGTGATGCTTGTTTCTGATGTTTTACTGGGATAATTATAAATTAATTTATAAAATAATTTTTATTTATTCATAGGCAGAAATAAGATTTTTTCTTTTTCTGTGCATAATATCAGTTGTGATAATCAAAATAACCAATATAAAGGAGGTTATTACAATGAAATATTTATGCAATGTATGCGATTGGGAATATGATGAGGCAACAGGAGCTCCCGGACAGGGAATTGAACCCGGAACAAAATTTGAAGATTTACCCGACGATTTTGTTTGTCCTCTCTGCGGTATAGGTAAAGATGATTTCAGCCCTGCCGAATAAAAAAATTTCCCGTATCGGTCACGAAACGGGATTTTTTTATAAATGCTTTTTTATACGGAGTGTGATAGATTTTGTTACCGGTATTATTAACCGCAACAGGTGTAGGCGGTGCAACGGTAATCGGTGCGGTTATCGGCTTTATATTCAAAAAATTCTCACACAGATTCTCAGATATTGTTCTTTCATTTGCAGCAGGTGTTATGCTTGCTGCGGCTGTTCTGGGGCTTATTCTTCCCTCTGTTGAATACGGCGGTAAATTCGGACTGCTTATTACTATTGCAGGCATTTTTGTCGGTGCTGTATGCTTAAATCTGGTTGACAAGCTTGTTCCGCACCTTCACAGACTTATAGGTGAAGACACGGAAAAGCACAGAAATGCAGATTTAAACAAGGTTATGTTGTTTGTAGCCGCAATTGCAATTCACAATCTGCCAGAAGGTATTGCGGCGGGTGTCGGTTTCGGCTCGGGTGACACATCTCAGGCAATTATGATTGCAGGCGGGATTGCTCTGCAGAATATTCCCGAAGGCATGGTAATAATCGGACCGATGCTTGCGGCAGGTGTAAAACCGGGAAAAACTTTTTTCTGTGCCTTGCTGACAGGCATTGTTGAAGTTCTGGGAACCTTCATAGGCTATTTTGCAGTAAGTATTGCATCGGCAATTCTTCCGTTTGCTCTTGCTTTCGCGGGCGGAACGATGCTTTATGTTATAAGCGATGAAATGATACCTGAAACACATATGCACGGAAACGAAAGAGGCGCAACTTATGCACTTCTTGCAGGATTCTGTATAATGCTTGTTTCAGATGTTTTGCTGGGGTGATCATATGGGTAAAATAATAAATATCAACGACAACTGGAAATTCCATTACGGCGACACAACAGAAGCTGATTACATGGGTTATAACGACGATGCATGGCAGAATGTCACTCTGCCTCATGACTGGTCGGTAAGCTTCCCTTTTGACAAATCAAATGCAAGCGGTACGGGATATCTGCCCGGAGGTACGGCTTGGTACAGAAAGCATATAAATCTTCCCGATGACATTGCCGGCAAGCGTGTAAGACTCAACTTTGACGGCGTTTACAAGCATTCAAGAGTGTTTGTGAACAGTCATCATATCGGAGGCAGGGCTTCGGGCTACTCCCCTTTCACATTCGACATATCGGAATTCATCCGTGCGGGTGAAAATGTTATAAGTGTGCGTGTTGAACATGAGCAGGTTGCCGATTCACGCTGGTTTACGGGCAGCGGAATTTACAGAGATGTTACTCTTGAAATAACTGAAATGAGTTGTTTTGAGAAAAACGGCATTTTCGTTACAACAAAAGAAATCAATGATTCGGATGCTGTAATTTCAATAGAATATACTACAATTGACTGCGATGAAACCGAATTTATGATTGAAACAAAGGACGGTTTACATATTACAGCAGTTGAGGGCAAAAATTGCGGTACGGCAGAGCTTACCGTTAAAAATGCTTCACTCTGGTCACCTGATTCCCCTTATTTATATATTCTCAGATGCCACGCTTTCAAGGACGGGAAGCACACAGATACAGTTAAGATTCCGTTCGGTATCAGAACAATCCGTTTTGATGCAGACAAAGGTTTTTTTCTCAATGATATCAATATGAAGCTCAAGGGGGTATGCGTTCATCACGATGCAGGTGCGCTCGGCGCCGCTGTTCCTCGTCAGGTTTGGGAAAGAAGACTCAGAAAGTTCAGGGAATCAGGCTGTAATGCCCTGAGAACGGCTCATAATCCGCCTTGTGACACTCTTCTTGACCTTTGTGATGAACTCGGTTTTCTTGTTATGGATGAAGCTTTTGACGAATGGGAAGGAACAAAGAACAAATGGTGGCAGGGACACAATGTTTATCCCCCGAAAAAGTACGGTTATGCCGAAGATTTTCCTTTATGGCACAAGGCAGACCTTGAAGCTATGATTCTACGTGACAGAAATCATCCGTCAGTTATTCTCTGGTCAATCGGCAATGAAATAGACTATCCGAATGACCCGTATGTGACTCCCCTTTTCGATGAAGTTCTGGGCAACAATGATAACGGAAAACCTAAAAACGAAAGAATGTACGACGACAGAAAACCCGATGCATCAAGGCTCACAACAATTGCAAAAGAGCTTGTTGACATCGCTCACAACGTTGATACATCACGTCCCGTGCTCTCTGCACTTTCATTCCCCGAGCTTTCAACAAGAACGGGCTTTGCAGATGTGCTTGACGTTTCGGGCTACAACTACCGTGAAAGGCTCTATGAGGAAGACCATAAGCGATTCCCGGACAGAGTTATTTTCGGCAGTGAAAACGGTCACGATGTTCCCGCATGGCACGCTGTAAGGGATAATGAATACATCTGTGGTCAGTTTTTATGGACAGGCATTGACTTCCTTGGTGAATGTGTCGGATGGCCAAAAAGAATCTCTCAGGCGGGTATGCTTGACCTCTGCGGTTACCCCAAACCATTGTTTTTCATCAGAAAAGCGATGTGGTCAGATGAGCCCTTCGTAAAAATTGCGGTTTCGCAAGGTGAAGCCGACAAAACAAACGTATGGACAGATAAATTCATTTATTCGGCTGATGATAATTCAAAAATGCAAGTCAGCTGTTACACAAACCGGCCCGAAGCTGAGCTTTTTCTGAACGGCAGTTCTCTCGGCAAGAAGAAATGCGAAAATTACAGGGCAAAATGGGAAATTCCTTTCACAAAAGGTACTCTTACAGCGATTGTTGACGGTGCGGAAGATAACCTTACAACACCTGATAAAGCTGAGAAAATCAGTCTTATTGCGGACAGAACCGAATTTAATGAAAGAAATAATATTATTCAGGTTGAGGTTGAACTCAAAGACAAAAACAACAATACAGCTTCAACGGACGATAAAAAAATTCATTATCAGCTTCTCGGTGATGCTGAAATTCTCGGAATTGAAAACGGAAATCCCGCAGACCTTATGCCTTACAGCGAAAAATATCGTAAGACATTCAGAGGTAAAGCAATTGTTTACATCAGAACGGGAACTGTTCATGAAAGCATCACTCTTTTCGCATACACAGAAGACGGACTGAATGAAAAAATCACTTTCAACAGAATATAATATTACGGGACTGTATTTCAGTCCCGTATAATTTTTGTTTCATTGAATATTCGTTATTATCTGAGGCAAAAATAATATTGCCGGCGCAAATGATAACGGAGCGTGATAAAAAAATGGAAGTCAGAAGAGGGGACATATATTATGCTGATCTGAGTCCCGTAATAGGCAGTGAGCAAGGCGGAATAAGACCTGTTCTTATAGTTCAGAATGATGTCGGTAACAAATACAGCCCGACAGTTATTGCCGCCGCAATAACAAGCAAAAAATTCAAAACGCAACTCCCTACACACATAAGTGTACAGGCTGATGAATGCGGACTTGCAAAGGATTCAATCGTCCTGCTTGAACAGGTCAGAACACTCGATAAACAGAGACTGCGTGAACGCATGGGAAGTCTTGACGAGTTTGAAATGTCAAAAATAAACCACGCATTGCAGGTAAGTTTCGGTTTGAATTTCATTTAAAATTTACTTAAAAAAACAGGGTGTCGGATAAATCCGACACCCTTAAATTATACATTAATTAACGAATTATTCGTTGATTTCTGTAACAACGCCTGAACCAACTGTTCTGCCGCCTTCACGGATAGCGAAACGGAGACCCTGTTCGATAGCGATGGGAGTGATGAGTTCAACGTCCATAACAACGTTGTCACCAGGCATACACATTTCTGTGCCTTCGGGAAGGTTGATAACGCCTGTAACGTCTGTTGTTCTGAAGTAGAACTGAGGTCTGTAGTTGTTGAAGAAAGGTGTATGACGGCCACCTTCATCCTTTG
>JAZSPR010000054.1:0-18210 GCA_045537555.1 Acutalibacteraceae bacterium
GCAATGAGTAGTGAGTAATGAGTAATGTCATAAGTCGCAAGCGACTTATGTTCCGCTTCGCTCTATAATGGGATTTAAAGGGCGTAGCCCTTTCATTCATTACTCATTAATCATTACTAATTACTCATTAAAGAATTTGTCAATTTTTTCTGTTTACAATTATGTTAATTATAGGAGGTAAATCATGAAACACGCTGATATCATCTCAAAAATGACTCTTCAGCAGAAGGCAGATTTCTGTTCAGGTAAGGATTTCTGGCATCTGCAGGAAAATGAAGAGTTAGGACTTCCCTCAATCATGGTCTGTGACGGTCCGCACGGTCTGAGAAAGAAAAAGGACAAGAAAGAAAAGGGCGAACTCATGAGTTCAAAGCCCGCAACATGTTTCCCTACGGCAGTTACAACTGCAAGCTCATGGAATCCCGAGCTTATCGAGGAAATGGGTAAGGCTCTCGGTGAAGAATGCCTTGAAGAAAAGGTTTCCGTGCTTCTCGGCCCCGGTATCAACATCAAGCGTTCTCCCCTTTGCGGAAGAAACTTTGAATATTTCTCAGAAGACCCCTATCTTGCAGGCAGAATCGGTACATCTTTCGTAAAAGGTGTTCAGTCAATGGGTGTAGGTACATCTCTCAAGCATTTTGCCGCAAACAATCAGGAAACAAGAAGAATGACCGTTGACTCGGTTGTTGATGAAAGAACTCTTCGTGAAATTTACCTTGCATCATTCGAGCCCGTTGTAAGAGAGGCTCAGCCCTGGACAGTTATGAATGCATATAACCGTCTTAACGGCGAATACTGTGCAGAACACAAATGGCTCCTTAACGATGTTCTCCGTGAGGACTGGGGCTTTGAAGGTATCGTTGTTACAGACTGGGGTGCAAACAATGACAAGGTACTCGGTCTCAAAGCAGGTCAGGACCTCGAAATGCCCACATCATTCGGCATTGCAGCTGCAAAGATTGTTGAAGCTGTAAACAATGGTGAGCTTGACGAGTCAGTTCTTGATACTTGTGTTGACAGAATAGTTGACCTTATTCTCAAGTCCAAAGCAAGTCTCCGTGACTATGTTTACGATAAGGACGACCATCATGCACTTGCAAGAAAGATTGCAGGTGAATCAATGGTTCTTCTCAAAAATAAGAACAACATGCTTCCTCTCGATAAGTCAAAGAAGATTGCTCTTATCGGTGAAATGGCAAAGAATCCTCGTTATCAGGGTGCAGGTTCATCACTTATCAATCCCACAAAGCTTGATAATTCATTTGATGAGCTGATGAATGAGGGCGTAAGCCTTGAATATGCTCCCGGTTACGAGAGAAAGTCAGACAAACCCGCTGAAAATCTCATTGCAGAAGCTGTTGAAATCGCAAAGAATGCAGATGTAGCAGTTCTTTTCGTAGGTCTTACAGAGTCTTATGAAACAGAAGGTAACGACAGAAAACACATCAATCTTCCCGAAAGTCACAATGCTCTTGTTGATGCTGTATGTGCAGTATGCGAAAAGGTTGTAGTTGTTCTTTCAGGCGGTTGCCCCGTTACAATGCCCTGGCTCGATAAGGTTGATGCTGTGCTTAACGGTTATCTCGGCGGTCAGGCAGGCGGAAGTGCTATTGTTGACATTCTTCTCGGCAAGGTCAATCCCTCAGGTAAGCTTGCTGAAACATATCCCACATCTCTTGAAGCTGTAGCATCAAGTGCAAACTTCCCCGGCAATCCTCTTACAGTTGAATACCGTGAAGGCATTTATGTCGGTTACAGATATTTTGACACAGCAAAGAAGGATGTTCTCTTCCCCTTCGGTTACGGTCTTTCATACACAAGCTTCGAATATTCAGATATGAAGCTTTCAGCTGACAGCATCAAGGATACAGATACACTCACAGTTTCTTTCAAAGTGAAGAATACAGGTGCTGTTGCAGGTGCTGAAATCGCTCAGGTTTATGTAAAGGATACAGAAGCAACTGTTTTCCGTCCCGAAAAGGAACTCAAGGGCTTCAAGAAAGTTTTCCTTGCTCCCGGTGAAGAAAAGGAAGTTGCAATCACACTCGATAAGCGTTCATTTGCATATTATAACGTTGCACTCGGTGACTGGCATGTTGAAACAGGTGCATTTGAAATTCTTGTCGGTGCATCGAGCCGTGATATAAAGCTTAATGCAACAGTAAATGTTGAATCAACTGTTGTTGCAGCTGTACCTGATTACAAGGCAACAGCTCCCTGCTACTACGGTGCAGACGTTACGGCAGTTGAAGATGCTCAGTTTGAAGCTCTCCTCGGCAGACCCATTCCTCTTACTCACAGAGACCCCAATGTGCCTCTTGGAATCAACAACACTCTTGAAGATTCAATGAGCGGTAAGGCAGGCGGCAAAATCTGTAAGCTCATTATGAAGATTATGGGTATGCTTCCCGATGACGGCAACAAGGATATGATGGAAGCTATGGCTCTCCAGATTCCCATCAGATGTATGATGTCTATGAGTATGGGCGTTTTCTCTGAAAAAATGGCTGGCGGTCTTCTTACAATACTCAATGACCAGGGCACAATGAAGGGTATCGGTAAGATTCTTTCAGGTATCGGCAATGCTCTTAAGAATATGAAGAATCTCTTCAACTCTATTTAAACAAAAAATCCACGGTGAAGGATTTGTTATAATCAATATGGTGTAACTTCCAAAAGGAGTTGCACCATTTTTGTCGGAAATTTATATGCATATATAATTAATCTGTAATTTTCATTGATATTTTCTGTAAAATGTGGTAAGATAATAAGCAAGATAATAAGCAAGTTGACTTGGAGTGAGTTTTATGTCAGACTATACGCCGCATTATCAGATAACTGATAAAACATTAAGTCTTGTTGCCGTGATTTCTGAAAAAATCGGCAGAATTACCGAACGAAACAATCTTGATGCAAAACCGCATCTGAGAAAAAATAATAAAATCAAATCTATTCATTCTTCGCTTGCCATTGAGGCAAATTCATTGACACTCGGTGATGTTAAAGATGTAATTAACGGAAGGCTTGTTCTCGGAACCGAAAAGGAAATACAGGAAGTAAAAAATGCCTATGCTGCTTATGATGAAGTGTCGTCGATTGATGTATATAATATTAATGAGCTTAAAAGACTGCACGGGATTATGACAAAATATGTTGCAGATGTCAGCGGTGAATTTCGTCATGGAGAAGAAGGTGTATTCAACGGAGATAAGTGTATTTTTATGGCACCGCCTGCAAAGTTTGTTCCCGGACAAATGGAAGATTTATTCTCATGGATGAAAGAAAGCAAGGACAAAGTTCATCCGTTGATTCTTTCTGCTGTTTTTCATTATGAATTTGTTTTTATACATCCATTTACTGACGGTAACGGCAGAATGGCAAGATTATGGCATACAGCCATTCTTACAAAGTGGCAACCAATTTTTGAATTCATACCTATTGAAAGTCAGATTGAAAAATTTCAGAACGGTTATTATGATGCTATTGCTGAATGTCATGCCAACGGAAACAGTACAGTTTTTATAGAATTTATCCTTGAACAGATAAAAGTAATTCTCGATGAAGTTTCGGTAACTGTTACAGCTCCCGGAAACAATGTATCGGAATATGTGAATAAATTACTTTCTGTTATGGAATATGATACGCTCTACACATCAAATGAAATTCTTTCATTGCTGAGGCTCAAATCGAAAGAAACATTAAGAAAGAATTATCTTACGCCTGCTATTCGGGATAATTTAATAATTATGACCGAACCTGATAAACCCAATAGTCGGAATCAGAGATATATCAAAAAATAATTCAGAACAACGGAACTGAATAACTTCCGTTGTTCTGATTCGGAAACTGTATGTAAACGGATTGAATTTTGTGTAGAGTTCTGATTTGAATAATCAGGGCATCTGCGATGCTTGTTATTACGCTTTGTTAAAGTCAGAGCGATAAATTCACGTTTGTGAAGGAATGATTAAGATGCAATATAATGTTGAATTCTGGAATGCATTGGATGAATTGGTGAATAATTCAGAAATAATAATTGATAGACCAAAAGGAACTTCACATCCTAAGTACCCGGATTTCATTTATCGGGTCGATTATGGATATTTGAAAGATACATCTTCTATGGACGGTGCAGGAATAGATGTATGGGTAGGAAGTAGCGAAAAAAAGATTGATGCAATCATGTGCATCGTTGATTTAATGAAGAGGGATTCAGAAATTAAAATATTGATTGGATGTACAGAAGAAGAAAAGGAAATAGTATATGAAACACATAATGAAACACAGTTTATGAAAGGTGTTTTAATACGTCGATAAATTGTATTTTGTAGAGGTTTTTATGGTTGAGATATGGGATGCATATGACAGGCAGTTTAACAAAATAGAGAATGCTATATTAGTAAGGGGAGAAGCAGTTCCGGATGATTTGTACCATTTGGTGTGTGAAATAATTGTTAAGCATAGTGATGGAACCTATCTGATTATGCAAAGAGATTTTGAAAAACATTTAGGCGGAATGTGGGAATTGACGGCAGGAGGTTCTGCATTGAAAGGCGAAACGCCAATAGAGTGTGCCGTCAGGGAATTGAAAGAAGAAACAGGCATCGTATCTTGCAATTTGCAAGAGATTAAAAGAATTATACATGATGGGCACCATTCTCTTTATGTGGAATATTTATGTCTTACTGATTGGGATAAAAATGCCGTTATTTTACAAGCCGGAGAAACAATTGACTATAAGTGGGTAGATAAAACTGTGCTTCTGGAAATGGAAACAGATATGCTGGCATCATCCAGGTCATTAAAGCTTGTTAAAGAATTAAATATATAAATTCCAACGTATATAACTCAAAATATTGCAAACTGCTTTCACGTTCGTGATGGCAGTTTTTTTCGTTTTTGACTTTGTTTTAAAAAGTACAAAAAAGAGAAACCTGAATTTTCAGATTTCTCCTGTTTTTACCGCATTATTTTTATAATAATGATTTTCTCAGTTCTTCTGCAGAAGCAGGATGAATGTATGCGGGAGCAACATCAAAAATTGTCTTACAACCCTTTGCACCTTCCTGAGAGAGTCTGTAAGCGGCTCTTGCATATGCAACGAGTACGCTTGAGGTAAACTCGGGGTTTGAATCGAGTGTAAGCTTATATTCAATAACGTGCTTGTTTGCATTATCAAAGCCTGTTGAACCGGTTCTGAAAACCATACCGCCGTGAGGAATACCCTTGTGGTCACGGTTAAGCTCTTCTTCTGAGATGAAATGAACTGTTGTATCATAATCTGCAAAGTAGTTCGGCATTGTTACAATCTGTTCTTCGATTGCCTTAAGGTCTGCGCCCTCTTCTGCAACAACAAAGCACTCTCTTGTATGCTTCTGTCTTGTTGTAAGCTCAGGATTTTCACCATTTCTTACCTTTTCAAGTGCTTCTTCAACGGGAATTGTGTACTGTCTTGCATCTTTTACGCCTGCAATTCTTCTGATTGCATCGGAATGTCCCTGACTTACGCCCTTACCCCAGAATGTGTAGTCATTACCACAGGGGAGAATTGCCTGACCGAGCATGCGGTTGAGTGAGAAAAGACCGGGGTCCCAACCGATTGAAATGATGCCGACCGTTCCGTTTTCTTTGCATACTGCATCAACATTTGCAAAGTGCTCGGGAATCTTTGCATGAGTATCGAATGAATCAACAACGTTGAAATACTTTGCCATTGCGGGAGTCTGTTCGGGAAGGTCTTTTGCCGAACCGCCGCAGAGAATCATAACGTCAATATTGTCTTTCATTTCTTTTGCTTTTTCCATTGAATAGACGGGAACACCTGAAACAGGCTTTACATCGTCGGGATTTCTTCTTGTGAAAAGAGCAACAAGCTCCATATCACTGCATTTTGAAACGGCACATTCAACACCTCTGCCGAGATTACCGTAACCTGCAATTGCAATTCTTATCATAAATATCACCTTGATTAAAAGATATTGAAATTATATTACAGCTTAATTCCGATTTCAATATAAAAGACATAAAAATTTCAGATATTTTTATCTGAAAAAATGTGAAAAATCTGAAAAATGATTTCTTGAGTTTAAATATTAATGAATTTTTTGTAAATTTTATTCATATTTTTTTTAGGTTATTGTAATTTCTGTTTTATTTATATATAATATTTATACTAAAATAATAAATTATGCTGTCTTGCTATAGCTATTTTGTTATTAAATGAGAGGAGACATTAAAATGCTCACAACAGTTAAAACAATGTCAAAGAAAACATTGAGCATATTCCTTGCTTTTGCAATGTGTTTTACTGCCTTTGTTCTTTGCAATCCGATTGAAGCTGATGCTTTCCCTATCACGGATTATGATTATTTCAATCCCAATGATTACTACTATTATCCCAAGGGAACAACTTTCATTGCAGATGTCAGATTCGGTCAAGCTACAAAAGGTGAAGATGCTTATAATCAGGCAACCAATAACGGTGACCCGAATTATAAGATTGTTCCCAATGAAAACGGCGGCGGCAGTCTTGACTTTAACTCAGGTATTTCAGGTAAAGACTATGTTATGATGGGATATCGTCTTACTACTGATATCAATCAGGCAGGTGCTACATATCTCCGTAACGGTCATGATATCGGCGGTCCTGAAACAACGACATTTAAGGTAAGAGGTAAGGATTATACTTTCTACAAATTAGCTCAGGATCTCAATGCCGATGTCGGCGGTAATTATATCTATATTTATTACACAGATGATCACAATGCAGGTCTTCCCATTGTTGATATCAGAGGTTCTAACATTGAAGGATATACAATCAACAATTATTATACTGTTGAGAAGAATAATGACGGTGTTGCATCAGACTGTAACGCAGGTGCCGGCGGTGACTACGTTTACATCTACTTCGACAATGCATCTGTTTACACAAAGATTACATCAACTGTCAATACTCTTATTGCAGCTCTTGATAAAACAAAGAGTGTTCAGGATAAGTCACTTTATACAGCCGCTTCATGGGCTGCTTATGAGACTGCTCTCAATGCGGCAAATGAAATATGGGGTGCATATAACAATAAACACAGAGCCGGTGACAGAACAGCTCAGGAGATCAATACTGCTGTTACAAACCTCAACAAAGCAATTGACGGCCTCAAAACAACAATAAGAATTGATGCTGCAACAAACGGCGGTACAACAGATGTTACGGAATACGAAGTTTCATGCGGACTCAATGCAACTGTTGATTTCCCCGCAAGTATATATTCAGCAACAAAAGAAGGTCACTCATTCCTCGGCTGGAACACAGATAAGAATGCTACATCAGGTTCAAGAACCACAATGAACGTGCCTCTCAATTCAACTGTTTATGCTATCTTCTCAGTTAACACATATACTGTTTATTTCTCAAACCCCATCACTCTTCAGACAATAGACAGACAGACTGTTGAATACGGAAAAGATGCAACAGCTCCTCAGATGAAAGAATTTACTCAGAATGACGAGTCAACTCATCTTGTTTTCAAAGGTTGGGACAAAGACTTTACAAACGTAAAAGAGAATCTTTCGGTTAATGCTGTATTTGAAGTAGTTCCTCATAATTTTGTTCGTACAAGATTTGTTGCCGCAACATGTGTCAATAAAGGTACTGAAGTTTACAAGTGCTCGGATTGCGGTTATGAAAAGACAACAACTCTTCCCGTAGACAGTAATAATCATACAAATACAACAGACTACCCTGAAAAAGTTGCAACATGTCAGGAATACGGTTATACAGCTTATACATATTGTAATGACTGTAAAACTGTTGTAAAAGGCAGAGACAGACTTCCTCTTGCAGATTGTTCATGGTCTGAATGGTCAGTTACAGAGGCTACATGTACAGTTGACGGTGTAAAATCAAGAAAATGTACAGTCTGCGGTAAGACAGAATCAGAAGTGATTCCCGCAACAGGTCATAACTGGGGCGACTGGGCTGTTGTAAAGGCTCCCACTTGTGAAGCAGCCGGCAGACAGCAGAGAACCTGTTCAGTATGTAACACAACAGAAGTTTCAATTCTCAATGCTCTTACTCATAATTATGTTGATACAATAGTTCCTCCCACATGTACAGACCGTGGTTATACACTTCATAAGTGTGACCGTTGCGGCAATTCATACAATGATACATATGTTGATGCAGCAGGTCATAAATGGGAAGATGTAGGTTCCGCAGCAAAGGAAGCAACATGTCTTGATACAGGTATTCAGTATCAGGAATGTCCCGAATGCGGCGCAAGCCAGACAGCTGTTGTTCCTGCACTCGGTCATGACTGGCAGAATGAAAACGTTATTCTTGATGCAACATGTGACACCGATGGCCTTATGGCTGCGACATGTGACAGATGTGGTGAAATTCAGTCTGAAATCGTAATTCCCGCACTCGGTCATGATTGGGATGAAGGCACAATCACAAAAGATGCAACTTGTACAGAAGACGGTATCCGTGTTCTTACATGTAAGAGAACAACCTGCGGCAAGACAATGGAAACAGTTATCAAGGCAAAAGGTCATGCATGGGATGACGGTATTGTCAATAAAGCTGCAACATGTGCACAGGAAGGTGAACTTCTTGTTACATGTACAGTCTGCGGTGAAAAGCAGATAAAAATTATTCCTAAGCTTCCTCATAAGTATTCAGGTACTGTTACTCAGCCCACATGTACAGATCAGGGTTATACAGAATATTACTGTTCAGAATGCGGCGACACAATGCTTGATGACTTTGTTTCTGCACTCGGTCACAGATTCCAGACAACAATTTTTGCTCCCACTTGTCTTAAAGAAGGTTACACATTCGTACGCTGTGCAGTATGTGACCATTCTCAGAAGAAAGATTTCACAGATGCACTCGGTCACGATTATGTAACATCAACAGTAGCTCCCACATGTACAGAAAAGGGTTATGATGTTCACGTATGTTCACGTGGTGACAGCACATATAAAGACAATTATGTTGATGCACTCGGTCACGATTACGCAGTTACAACAGTAGCTCCCACATGTACAGAAAGAGGTTATGACCTTCATACATGTACACGCGGTGATCACAGCTATAAAGATAACTATACAGATGCTCTCGGTCACAGCTTCGTTAAGATTGCTGAAGTTAATCCCACAGTTACACAGAACGGTTATGTTCTTTATGAGTGTGAAGCTTGCGGTGAACAGGATAAGGAAATTATCTTCGTAGGCGACAGAGCTCTTGTATGCGTAACACTTCTTGATTCAAATGGTAACCCCGTAACAGAAGCTGTAATCACAGTTACAAATATGGGCACAGGCGAATCATATGTAATCACTTCAGACCTTAACGGTTACTTCACGGAAGTTCTTCCCGAAGGTGATTATGAACTCTATATTGACAGAGACGGCTATGACGACACGATCGGTTACATTTATGTATCCGGCGGTGAAGCAACAATTGATATTCCGGTTATTCAGGATGCTTCATGTAATTGTTATTGTCACCAGACAAATATCTGGGCAAAGATTTTCCGTATCTTTATCAAGATTGGTATGTTCCTTGGTATCGAACCTAATTGCTGTGCAGATCCTCAGTTCTGATAAAATGTGATACAATAAGAGGACTGCAGATGCAGTCCGCTGTTTTTGTAAGACAAACAATAATTTATCGAGCTCTTTTAAATTCGCAATTCGCAATGCTCAATTCGCAATTTCGGAAGCCCTTCGGGCTTGAATTATATAAATGGGTCAAAGGGCGAAGCCCTTTCCGCAATTGAGCATTGCGCATTGAGAATTGAGAATTTTTGTCGAACTTCAGTTCGACAAATTCTGATTTGTAAAACAAAAAAGAGGCTGTTTTCAGCCCCTTTTCTTTGTATCATTCAAGACCTTCCATATGGTCCATGTAACTGAAACCTTCGCCCTCGAATTTGATTTTTACATCATGATAGCCTTTGCCCGTGGTGATTTTTACAAGAGATGTTTCATCGTCGAGTTTCACGATTTCATATTTGCCATCAGTTTCAATCGATTCAACAGGCTTGTGGACAAATATTTCTGTGGGTACATTGAATTTCTTGTCCTGATAATAGGAGAGTGAGAATGTATTTTCTCTTCTGTCGTGGTTATATGAAATAATTCTTCCCGTGACGGCTCTGGGATAAGCTCTTTTAAGAACCTTGCCGAGGGGAGATTCGAGAAGACCGTCAAAGTATGCCCAGTATGTATTGCTCCATTTGTATGAATCGAAAAGACTGAGAAGGAACTCGATGTGATGAAGCCACTCTGTACCTTCTGAGAAACCGCCCCATTCACCGACAATAAGAGGCATGTTGAGGTTCATATCCTGCTCTGTCTTTCTTCTGTCAAAGATAGATTTTACTCTGCCGCTGTTTGCATATTTGTATGCGGGAGTATCAACCATGAGGTCATATGCATGGGGAGCAAAAAGCTGATTGGGTTCTCTCTTACCGTTGACTTTAATCGGTTCAACGGCACATTTGATGCCGAGATTTGAATAATAGCTGTTTTCAATGAAAAGAATCGGGTCTTTTGAAACTTTTCTTATTTCTTCGGCTGTTGAATTAAGGAACGGCATATATTTTTCTTTATCAAACTTATTGACGAGAGGTGCCGCTTTGTTTACAAGCATATGGAAAACATCGGCTTTGTATTGGTCAAGAACATGAACGGCTCTTCCTTTTGTAAGAGCTTCTTTTATCATTTTTCCCTTGTTGATTCTGCAGTCTGTAATTGTTGTTCCTGCAAGGTTAGCGATAAGTTTTACAAAAACTTTTCCGCCGTCTGAACCGAGGAAAGGTTCGTTCATAACATCGTAACCGAAAAGGGCGGGATGACCGTCAAACTTTTCTGCAACATGTTTCCACATATTTCTGTATGCAGTCTGAACACCGAATTTGTTTGCCCAGAAGTTATCAAAAGCATTGTGAACTGCTTTGCTTATAAAATAACTTTCTGCCCATACAAGCTTCGGATTTGTATATTTATAACCGTTTGTGTAGCAAGCCCATGCGGGTGCACCGTCTCCGGGGCCGTTGCCCCAGCCTGAATAAAGGTCCTGATGCATGTCGATATAAGCATAAATGCCTGCTTCATGGCACTTGTCGAGTATCTTTTTTATTGCATCAAGGTATTCATCGTTATATTTTCCCTGCTCGGGTTCAACAGCTTCCCATGTTATTCCGAGACGGATGAGGTTCATTCCGTATTCCTTGAATTTTTCAATTCTGCCGTCTGCCCATTCATATTCAAAGTTTCTTTTTCCCGTTGCAGGGTCAAAAACACCTTTATCGCAGACATTTATTCCGTGGAAAATTCTTTCTCTGCCGAATTCATCGATAAGAACTTTTCCTTCAGTACGTATCTTGTCCATAATTCACCTCGAAAATTTTATTTTTTTAATTATAACATATATTATCACTCTATTTCAATAATAAATTGACAAGAGCTTTTATTTTTGATACTATATATGCAAAGGAGAGATTTCAATGAAAAAGTTTTTTTCTGTTTTTCTTTGTTTTATAATGCTTTTGTCATTTAATATGACGGCTTTTGCTAATTACAGAGACCCTGTTGACGGCATAAAAATGAAAGCGGGACTCAATCCCGTTATAATGCATATTGATAAAAATCATTTTCAGTATGCTCTTTATGCGGTTGATATGGAAAACATGACAAATGCAGACCTCATAGTAAAATATTCTGATAACATGACCGTTGAGTCGTTTGAAGCTACAGATTCATATTCCGCCTGTTATAATCATGATACGGGCTCACAGGTGAATGTCAGTTTCATTTATACCGAGAGCTGTCAGCGAGCCGCCGTCAAACTGTTTGTTATAACTTTTGAATACACGGGTGAGTTTTCTGTTCCCGAACCGGAGGTTACTCATCTGGCAGGTACATTTATAAAGAAGGTTCATGAGCTCGTCACGGTGAAATATGACGGCAAAAACGAACTGAGTGAAAAGAACACACTCGGTGACGTTGATCTCAGCGGTAAAATTACTGCGGCAGATGCACGTCTTGCTCTGCGTTACAGTGCAAAGCTTGAAAAGCTTTCTCAGGAACAGCTGAGAAATGCAGATGTAAATAAAGACCTGAAAGTTACATCTTCCGATGCAAGAATGATTCTCAGAGTTTCGGCAGGGCTTGAAAAAGGATTTAATACAGATGAATAACTCAGGAATAATAAAGCGGTCATTTCTGACCGCTTTTCCCTATACAATCCCCATTCTTGCGGGATTTCTTTTTCTCGGTATAACTTACGGAATATATATGAATGTGTCGGGTTTCGGTTTTGTTTATCCGATGCTTACAAGCATGCTCGTTTTTGCAGGTTCGGCAGAATTTGTTCTTGTAAATATGCTTCTGGGCGCATTTGACCCCATACAGACATTTCTTATGATTCTGATGATTAATGCGAGACATCTCTTTTACGGCATTTCACTTCTTGAAAAATATTCGGGAACGGGTCTTAAAAAATTCTATCTCATTTTCGGAATGTGCGATGAGAGTTTTTCAATTAACTGTTCGGTTGATATCCCCGAAGGGGCAGATAAAGGTTGGTTTATGTTCTTTGTAACCATTCTCAATCAATCTTATTGGGTGCTTGGTGCAACACTCGGCGGAATTTTCGGTTCATTCATAAACTTCAATACCGAGGGGCTTGATTTCGCAATGACGGCGATGTTTGTTGTCATTTTCCTTGAACAGGTTCTCAAAGAAAAGAATCACATGAGTTCTGCACTCGGTATCATTCTGCCCGTTGTGTCACTTCTGATTTTCGGACCCGATAAATTCATAATTCCCGCCATGATTATGATTTTTGCGGCGTTGATTCTTCTGAAAAAGCCTCTCATGAAAGGCGGTGCCGCAGTATGACAACAACCCAGCAGATAATAACAATCGGAATGGCTGTTCTTGCAACCGTGCTTACACGTTTTCTGCCGTTTATCGTTTTTCCTGCGGATAAGGAAATGCCGAAAATTATAAAGTACCTCGGCAAGGTGCTCCCCGCCGCAGTTTTTGGTTTTCTTGTGGTTTTCTGCCTTAAAAATGTGGAAATTCTTTCGGGCTCACACGGTATTCCCGAGCTGATAGCAGTTGCGGTTGTTGTAATTCTTCATTTATGGAAAAGGCAGATGCTTCTTTCAATTCTCGGCGGAACGGTTGTATATATGCTTCTTGTTCAGCTTGTTTTCTGATTTTTTTAATTTCCGATTGAAAAATAATATATAATATGTTATATTAATAAAAAAAGTGATGGGAGAATTTTCTATGAAACGAATTTTTAAATCATCAGTCAGCATTTTGCTTACACTCATTCTTGCATTTTCAGTTGTAATCATTCCCTCTGCGGAAGAAACAACAATCGTTGACGGCAAGTGTACATGTGATGAAGAGCCCGAAATCTATGTTGCGGCTCTCGGTAGTGCAACACTTTATCAGAATGCCGGAACAAAAGATGAAGAGGTACTTTTCCGTCCCGAAACAAGTGCTTATATTAAACTTATCGCAAAGCTTATAGTACCTCTTTTCTCGGTTCTTTTAACAAAGGATTATGATGCATTTGCAGATAAGCTTATCCCCGCTGTTGACGGCATTTTCGGTGCCCTTGCAAATGACGAAGAAGGCAATTCAACACCCGATGTCACAACAAAGGAAGAACTTCCTACAGATCCTACACACGGTCTTACAGGTAACTATTACTTCGGTTATGACTTCCGTGCAGACCCCCTTGTTGTAGCAAACGACCTCAATACATACATTGACCATGTTCTTGAACTCACAGGTCATGAAAAAGTCAGACTCCGTGCATCATCAATGGGCGGCGTTATGACAATGGCATACCTTTACAAATACGGCGAAGCAAAAGTAAAATCAGTTATTTTCCAATGCTGTCCTCTTCAGGGTACTGCAGTTGCAGGTGACCTTTTCAACGGCAGAATCCAGATTACTGAAGAATCTGTTTACCGTTATGCAGAAACTGCTCTTCCTTCACTTCTTGAAGGCTTCACAGAAACACTCGTTATGGGACTTGTAAAGATTGTTTATAAGTCAGGTTTCCTCGGCAGTGTTCTCAATATGGTTCAGCCTATTCTCGACAACTGTGCTCCCAGAGTATTTGATGAACTTCTCATCCCCGTTTTTAAGTCAAACTGCGGTATCTGGTCATTCGTTCCCGATGAATACTACGAAAGCGCAAAGGTTTATATGCTCGGCGAAAATCCCAATGAAGTACTTCTTCAGAGAATTGACGAATATCATTACAATGTTCAGCAGAAGGCAGGAGAAATCCTTAACGGTGTTCTTGACAACGGTGTGCCCGTAATGATTCTTGCAGGTACTGCTATTCAGAGAACTCCTCTTGTTCCCACATGGACAAACGACTCAGACGGAACTGTTGACACAAAGTATGCATCAGTAGGAGGCACAATTGCTCCTCTTTATGAAACACTCGGTGAGACTTATGTTCAGGCTGTTGACTGCGGTCACAATCACATTTCACCCGATAACAGAATTGATGCTTCCACATGCCTTCTTCCCGAAAACACATGGTTTGTAACTCCCATGCTTCACAGCACAACACACGACGGTCACGGTGAACTCTATCGTTGGTTCTTTGAGAATGACGATACAGGCGTGAATGTATGGTCAAATCCCGATTATCCTCAGTTTCTTGAAAATGATATTGACTCTCAGAAGTTGCTTCCTCAGAAATAAACAGAATGATTTATCAGGCGGGAAACTGCCTGATATTTTTTTGTGTTGAAAAAGAATAATTTTTTTGGTATAATATTTTTCAGATTATAAAAAGGATGTATATTTATGGATAAACTGAAAAATGTATTCGGCATTTTTTCAAAAAACTTCTTTGAAAAGTTTTTTTCGGCATGGTTTTTGTCATCGGCAATAATCATTACAACAGCCGTTGAAAAAATTGAACTGGGGAACATCAATATTACTGTTTTTGTCGCTGTATTTGCGGCTGTATACCTGCTTATAAACCTTATAGGGGAGATTCGGAAAGATTCCGTTTTTACTGTTCTTGTTTTATCGGTTCTTCTTTTTGCATTGTCCGTTCTTGTACTCAGCAGCAGTATTTATACATATCTTGCATTCGGAATTATCTTTGTCCTTAGTGTAAAACACCTGATTGATAAAAATGACGGCATAAATATAAAGATGAATAACCGTATAAGCGTATTTACTGTTGTGTTTATTGCAGTATTTTTCTTTCTGATTCTTACGGGAATGTCTGTATTCCGTTACCTTACATTTTCTGCACCTAATTATGATTTCGGTATTTTTTGTAATATGTTCCACAATATGAAGGAGACCTTCAGACCTCTTGTAAGCTGTGAAAGAGATCAGATTCTTTCGCATTTCGCAGTTCATTTTTCACCTGCGATGTATATTTTTCTTCCGTTTTATTATATTTTTCCCTCTCCCGTAACGGTTGCTGTTTTTCAGACCGTTGCAATTTACAGCGGAATTATCCCGTTTATTCTCATAATGAAAAACAGAAAAATTGATTCGTTCACAATGTGCATGTTTGCAGTTGTTTTTGCGGCAAATGCGGCATATACAGGTGGTTGCCGTTATGATTTCCATGAGAATTGTCTGCTCGTTCCCTTTATGATGTGGATGTTTTATTTCTATGAGAAAAAGAAACTTCCTCTCATGTTCCTTTTTGCATTTTTAACTCTTATGGTCAAAGAAGATGCATTTATTTATGTGTCTGTTTTTGCGGTTTATGTTATTCTTACAGAGAAAAAGCTTTTTAAAGGTGCATCGCTCATTTTTATGGCATTTGCTTATTTTGCAGTTGCTTGTTACATCCTTGAACAGCACGGAACGGGTATAATGTCCAACCGTTATGATGCCATGATATCAGGTGATGAAGGGCTTTTCGGAGTTATAAAAACTGCATTTACAAATCCTGCTTATGCAATTGAACTCATTTTCAGAACAAACGATAAGGATGCAAATAAACTTATTTATTTCCTCCAGATGATGTGTCCGCTTGCATTCATGCCTTTTATTACAAAAAAATCCGTAAGGCTTGTGCTTGTTCTCCCTCTTCTTCTGAATCTTCTTACTGATTATGTTTATCAGTATGATATTTCTTTCCAGTATAACTTTGCAATAATGTCACTTCTGCTGTATCTTTGTGTTGTGAATGCAACTGATATGGAAAAGAAAAAACGCGATTTTCTGTCTGTCACGGCGGCAGGTCTTGCGGCAATGATGTTCTTTATGCTCATAGTTCCCGGTTTTACAAGCAAAACAAAGGATTACTTCACCGCAAAAGAAAAGTTTGAATCAATGGAAGAGGTGCTTGATTCAATTCCTGCTGATGCCTCAGTTGCCGCTTCAACATTCCTTATTCCGCACCTTGCCGACAGAACACATATTTATGAAGTTTATTACACTCAGCAGACAGAGTTTGATTATGTTGTTCTTGATATGCGTGATTCCTACCGTGAAGACTCACTTAATACAGCAGAAAAATTTGAGGCTCTCGGTTATGAACTTACCGATATGGGTTCGGAATATATCTTTGTTTATACAAAATGAAATGAAGAAACCACCGATTGTGCAACCGGTGGTTTTAGCTTTTATCAGTTATACTTGGGAAGATAATCGCCGTGAGCTTCAATAAGGTCATCAACCATCTTTTTGATTGTGTCAATATCGAGTTCGCTTGCGGTGTGGGGGTCGAGCATTGCTGCCTGATAGATATGTTCTTTCTTGCGTGTTGCGGCTGCTTCGATTGTAAGAAGCTGAACATTGATGTTTGTCATGTTCATTGCGGCACACTGAACGGGAAGAGCACCTACGTGGCAGGGATGTACGCCGTAGCCGTCAACAAGGCAGGGAACTTCAACACATGCATTTTCGGGAAGGTTTGTGATAAGATGACCTGTGTTGAGAACATTACCGCCGATTGAATAGGGGTTGCCCGTAACGATTGCTTCCATGATTCTTGAAGCATATTCAAGTGAACGCTCGTGGTCTTTTACGCCGTTTTCGAGCAATTCCTGATATTCCTTCTTCCAGCCTTCAATCTGGTTTACGCAACGGCGCGGATATTCGTCAAGAGGAATGTTATACTTTTTGATAAGTTCGGGATATTTGTCCTTGATGTAGAACATGTTGTATACAGCATTGTGTTCACTTGACTCTGTGCAGTAGTAACCGAAATGCTTGATGTATTCAAGACGGACCTTGTTATGGAAATCGGGGTCTTCAATCTTTGCATCAATCTTTGACTTAATTTCGGGATAAAGGTCGTTGCCGTCCTTGTCCTTGATTTCAAGAAGCCATGCCATATGGTTGATACCTGCGATAAGTTCTTTTCTGCCTTCGAGTCTGTCATCCATATCAAGGTCTTTGAGAAGGTCTCTTGAACAAGTCTGAACGCTGTGGCAGAGACCGACTGTTTTTATTGGGGTGTATCTCTGCATATAGCCTGAAAGCATAGCCATGGGATTTGTGTAATTAAGGAAAAGTGCATCGGGACAGACTTCTGCCATATCCATAGCAAAATCGTGCATAACGGGGATTGTTCTGAGTGCTCTCATGATACCGCCGATGCCGAGAGTATCACCGATTGTCTGACGCAGACCGTATTTCTTGGGCACTTCAAAGTCAATGATTGTGCAGGGGTCATAAAGACCGACCTGAATTGCATTGACAACAAAATTTGCTCCTCTTAAAGCATCTTTTCTCTGCTCTACACCGAGGTAGCACTCAATTTTACCGTAACCGCCCTTTGTTGTGCGCATAGCTTCAAGGATTACACGGCTTTCTTCAAGACGTTTTGCATCAATATCGTAAAGTGCGAAAGTGCTGTCTCTGAGAGCCTCGGCACACATGCAGTCACCTATAACGCTTCTTGCAAAAACGGTGCTTCCCGCACCCATAAATGTTATTTTCATTATAAAAAACCTTCCTGTGTTTTTTCTTCATTTTACCTTATAAAAACACATGAAGTCAATTGTAAATTGTGTATAAAAAAGAAAGATAAAATTTGTGCAAACAATAATTTGTCGGGCTCTTTAATGCATAATTCATAATGCACAATGCATAATGATTTGATATCCTCGTAGGGGCACCCATTGGGCGTCCGTTCGTAATATAAACAAATTACGTAGGGCGGGTTGCCCTCAACCCGCC
>JAZSPR010000145.1:0-18681 GCA_045537555.1 Acutalibacteraceae bacterium
GGCGGGTTGAGGGCAACCCGCCCTACGTAATTTGTTTATATTACGAACGGACGCCCAATGGGTGCCCCTACGAGGATATCAAATCATTATGCATTGTGCATTATGAATTATGCATTAAAGAGCCCGACAAATTATTGTTTGACAATTGCTTTTATTTATATTATAATATATAAGTTAAAGTATATAATCTTATCATGGGGGATTGTCTTTGGAAATCAGAGAAGAAAAAAACGTGTTTGTGCCGCCTGCCGAGCTCATTCGGCAGAGGAAATATCTGAGCCTTATAAACACGGTTCTTGTATCACGTTACGGTGACACTCCGAAAGCCTATGTCCACACTTACGGATGTCAGGGTAACGTTTCGGACTCAGAAAGAATCAAAGGCCAGCTCCGTGAAATGGGTTACACATTCACAGATACTCCCGACGATGCTGATTTAGTGCTTTTCAACACCTGTGCAGTCCGTGAACACGCAGAAGACAGAGTTTTTGGCAATGTGGGAGCACTCAAACCCATAAAAGAGCAGAGAAAGAATATGATTATTGTTCTCTGCGGCTGTATGATGCAGCAGAAACACATTTCCGAGCGAATTAAGAAGAGTTTTCCGTATGTAAATCTTGTTTTCGGCACGTTTGCAGTCCACAAGCTTCCCGAAATGCTTTATACGGTGCTTTCACGTGGTAAGAGGGTTTTTGAAGTTGAAGAGTGCGAGGGCAACATAGCTGAGGGTCTTCCCACAGAGCGTGACAGAGGCGCAAAAGCATGGCTTCCCATAATGTACGGCTGTAACAACTTCTGTTCTTACTGCATCGTCCCTTATGTAAGGGGCAGAGAGAGAAGCCGTATGCCCGAGGACATCATAAAAGAGGCAAAGGAGCTCATTTCTAACGGTGCAAAGGATATCACACTTCTCGGTCAGAATGTAAATTCTTACGGAAAGTATCCCGATTGCGGAATGAATTTTGCAGGTCTTCTTCGTGAAATAAATGCACTCGAGGGTGACTTCATAATCCGTTTTATGACTTCACATCCGAAAGACTGCACTTATGAACTTCTTGATGCAATGGCTGATTGCGAAAAGGTTGCTCATCATCTGCATCTTCCCGTTCAGTCAGGCAGTAACAGAGTGCTCAAAGAAATGAACAGACGTTACACCCGTGAACAGTATCTTGATTTAATCAGATACGCAAAGGAGAAAATGCCCGACCTTTCAATCACAAGTGACATAATTGTAGGTTTTCCGGGGGAAACTTATGAGGAGCTTCAGGAAACAATCAGCCTTATAAGAGAAGTTGAATATACTTCACTTTTCACATTCATATATTCAAAGCGTGTGGGCACTAAGGCGGCAGAAATGGACGACCCCGTGACCTATGCAGAGAAATCGAAGTGGTTCAGAGAGCTCTGTACCGCTCAGGAAGAAATCGCAGGCAAGAGAACTGCGTCAATGGTCGGCAAGGTTTACAGAGTGCTTGTTGAACCGAACGAAAAAGAGGGTTACCTCACAGGCAGAACAGGCGGAAACATTTCAATTGAGTTCGAGGGAACAGATGATCTTATCGGTCAGTTCGCAGATATAGAAATTACAGAAGCTAAAACATGGATTCTGTACGGAAAACTAAAATAATAAATTATGCATTATGCATTAAATAAAGGAGATTTTTAAAATGACAGTAATTGAAGCAGCAAGAGAAGTCGGCAAAGCTATTCAGGCAGACGAGAGATACACAAAGCTCATGGCTTGCAAAGAAGCAAACGATAAGGACGATGCACTTAACGCTCTTATCGGCAAACTCAACCTTATCCAGATGTCATATCAGGTAGAGGCTGAAGGTGAAGCAAACGAAGAAAAGATGAACGGTTTTGATAAGGAATTCCGTGAAGTTTACACAGAAGTTATGCTCAACGAAAACATGAAGAACTATGAAAACGCAAGACAGGATGTTGACGACATGATGAACTACGTTATGCAGCTTCTTTCAATGGTAGTCAACGGTGAAGACCCTGAAACATGTGACCCTGCAAAGCTTCAGTCAGACTGCACAGGCTCATGTTCAACATGCGGCGGATGCGGCTAAGGTCAGAATAAATTCTGACAATGATATCCGTTCTTTCAGAACGGGTGATATATCCGCAGAGCGGATGTGATATATTTACTTCGTAAATGTGAAATATTTGCCTGACGGCAAATGTTTCGGAAGGGGCGTTGCCCCTTAAACCCCATTATAAATTGTACATTGAACGGAAGGAAGAACAGAATGGCAGGATTTACACCTATGATGCAACAATATTTCAAAGTCAAGGAGAAATACCCTGACTCTATTCTGTTCTACCGTCTGGGCGATTTTTATGAGATGTTTTTCGATGATGCAAAGACAGCATCACGTGAGCTTGAGCTTGTTCTTACGGGCAGGGACTGCGGTCAGGAAGAAAGAGCACCTATGTGCGGCATTCCTTTCCATGCAGCCGAAAACTATATTGCAAGACTTGTTGCAAAAGGTTACAAGGTTGCAATTGCCGAGCAGATGGAAGACCCTTCTCAGGCAAAAGGCATTGTTACAAGAGATGTTATAAGAGTTCATACTCCCGGTACGGTAATTGAGAGCAATATGCTCGATGAAGGCAAAAACAACTATCTTGGTTGCATTTTTGCCGAAAAGGGCAGATGCGGTGTATGTTTTGCCGATGTTTCAACAGGTGAAATCCATGCATCGGAGTTCTCGGACAAGAATTACGATGAAAAAGTAATCAATGAAATTGCCCGTTTTGCTCCCACGGAAATTCTTTATAACAGTTTTGTCAGCTCTTCTCAGAAAATAACAGAATTCCTCACAAGAAGAATTTCTGTTTTCGCAAATCTTCTTGATGAGAAGACAACAGACTTTGAAAACTGTTCAGCAGCCGTTAAATTTCAGTTCGGTAAGGAGCTTTCGGAACTTGGTCTTTCTGATAAACCCGCAGCGGTAATCGCTCTGGGAGCTGTTATAAATTATCTTACCGATGTTCAGAAGCACGACCTTGCAAATGTAACTGAGGTCAATGTTTTCAACAACGAAAAATATATGAATCTTGATGCGGCGGCAAGGATCAATCTTGAACTGTGCGAAACACAGCGCAGACGTGAAAAGAAAGGTTCACTTCTCTGGGTCCTTGATAAAACAAAGACACCCATGGGAAAAAGACTTATCCGTGCATGGATTGAACAGCCTCTTGTCAATGTTGCATCAATAATCGCAAGACAGAATGCCGTCAGCGAGCTCTGTGAAGAAACAGATTTCAGGGAAGAAGCAACACAAAATCTTGCTCCCATAAGTGATATCGAAAGAATTCTCACAAGAGTGGTTTACGGCACGGCAAACGCAAAGGAGCTCAAAGCTCTTTCACGTACACTTGAAAAAATTCCTCCTCTCAAAGAACTTCTCGTCGGCAGACATTCAAAGCTTATCGGTGAAATCCGTGAAGATATGGACGAGCTTTCAGATATCCGCCAGCTTATTGATGATGCAATCTGCGATGAACCTCCTTTTACCGTCCGTGAAGGAAATATGATTAAAAGAGGTTTCAACGAGGAGCTTGATTCACTTCATGAGATTGTATCGGGCGGAAAAAGCTTTCTTTCCGATATAGAAGAGAGAGAACAGGAAAAAACAGGAATCAAAAAACTTAAAATCGGCTATAACCGTGTATTCGGATATTATATAGAGGTGCTCAATTCCTATAAAGAACTTGTGCCCGACACTTACATCAGAAAACAGACTCTTTCCAACTGTGAAAGATACATAACACCCGAGCTTAAAGAGCTTGAATCAAAAGTTCTCGGTGCTCAGGAAAGAATAGTTAATCTCGAATATGAGATTTTCGTTAAAATCAGAAAAAAGGTTGCAGATGCACAGTTCCGTCTTAAAAGAACGGCTGAATCGGTTGCAAAGCTCGATGTTCTGTGCTCATTTGCAAAGGTTGCCGTTGAAAACGGTTACGAAAGACCCGAAATTGATTCATCGGATGTAATCGAAATCAAAAACGGCAGACATCCGGTTGTTGAAAAGTTCCTTGACGGTGTTCCTTTTGTGCCCAACGACACAATTCTTGACTGTCAGGATAACAGAACGGCAATCATAACAGGCCCCAACATGGCCGGTAAATCAACATATATGCGTCAGGTTGCAATAATTGTTCTTATGGCGCAGATCGGTTCATTCGTTCCCGCAAGAAGTGCAAGAATCGGCGTTGTTGATTCAATCTTTACCCGTGTTGGCGCTTCGGATGACCTTGCGGCAGGTCAGTCAACATTTATGCTTGAAATGAGCGAAGTCGCATCAATCATAAGAAATGCAACTCCTAAGAGCCTTATCATTCTTGATGAAATCGGCAGAGGTACTTCGACCTATGACGGTATGAGCATCGCAAGAGCCGTGCTTGAATATATGGCCGACAAGAAAAAGCTCGGCGCAAAAACACTTTTTGCAACCCATTATCATGAGCTGACAGAGCTTGAAGAAAAAATGAGCGGTGTCAAAAACTATAACACTTCCGTCAAGAAGAGGGGAGAAGAAATCACTTTCCTCAGACGTATCGTAAGAGGCGGTGCAGACGGCAGTTACGGTATTGAAGTAGCTCATCTCGCAGGTGTGCCAAAGAGTGTTGTTTCAAGAGCAAGAGAAATTCTCTCAGAGCTTGAAGAAAACGGTGCCGCACCTGTTATAACAACAAAACAGGCGGTTTTATATGATGAACCGCAGATGTCATTTGCATCAAATCTTAACGATGACATCATAAATGAGCTTAAAATGCTTGATGTGAACACTCTCACACCGATTGAAGCATTGACCAAGCTCTATGAAATAAAAAATAAAATTCAGTAAATTATCTGCAATTTATCAGTTTTATAAAGAGGAGGTTTTTCCATGGCTAAAATAAATATTCTTCCCGAATCGCTGGCTTGTCTTATTGCGGCAGGTGAAGTTGTGGAAAGGCCTGCTTCGGTCGTCAAGGAGCTTATGGAAAACTCCATTGACGCAGGTGCCACAAAAATTACCGTCGAAATCAAAAACGGCGGTGTAAGATACATAAGAATTACCGATAACGGCTGCGGAATTGCAAGGGAAGATGTACCCAAGGCATTCATAAGCCATGCAACAAGTAAAATTCAGACATCAGAGGACCTTGATGCGATTTTTACACTCGGTTTCCGCGGTGAAGCTCTCGCATCGGTTGCCGCTGTTGCTCACGTTGAAATGCTTACAAAAACGGCTGATTCCGATATCGGCACAAGATATCTTATTTCAGGCGGAAAAGAAGAAGAGTTTGACGATGCAGGTTGTCCCGACGGCACAACAATAATGATACGTGACCTTTTTTACAATACACCTGCACGAATGAAATTCCTAAAAAAGGATATGACAGAGGGCAGTTATGTTGCCGATGTGGTTTCAAAAATTGCTCTTTCACACCCCGATATATGCATAAGTCTTATAAAAGACAACCGCAGAACACTTTTCACCCCCGGTGACGGGAGACTACTCAGCGCAATAAATGAAGTTTACGGTAAGGAGCTCGGCTCCACTCTTATTGAGTGCGAGGGCAACGCAGGGGGAATCAGCGTAAAAGGCTTTATTTCAAAGCCCGTTCATGCAAGACCGAACAGAAACATGCAGCATTGTTTTGTGAACGGAAGATATGTAAAGCTTCCCGTTGCCGCATCTGCACTCGATAACGCTTACAGAAATCAGATTATGACCGGTAAATATCCCGCTTGTGTTCTGTTCCTTGAAGTGAATCCCGCACTTGTTGATGTAAACGTTCATCCCGCAAAAACTCAGGTGCGTTTTGCAAATGAAAAAAGTGTTTACGATGCAATTTATTTTTCTGCCGTATCAACTCTGCAGAAAAAGGATACACCCGTAAACATCACGGCAACTCCTAAAAATACAAACAATCTGTTCACTCCTAAAACCGAGGTGAAGCAGGTTGAAATGCCCGTTATTCCGAAAATGAGTGTTTCAGTTGAAACTGTCAGAGAAGAAAAAAAGGAACTGCCTCCTCTTGAGGATTTATATAAGAGTGTAAAGAAGGAGTATACACCTGCTCCCGATACATATAAAAAGCCCCTTGTGGTGAGAGAACCTTCACCGTCTTTCTACAGAGCAGAAAATGACGATGAAGACGATGTTCTCAATATGCGTCCCGTGGCTGAAACGGTGGTTCAGCCCGAAATTATTGAACCCGTAAAAGAAAAAAAAGAAGAAATCGTGACCGAAGAAAAGGTTATTCCCGATTTCAGGGTTATAGGCGAAGCTTTCGGCACATATATCCTTGTTCAGACAAAGAAAGAGCTTCTTTTTGTTGACAAACATGCGGCGCACGAGAGAATGATTTTCAATTCTCTAAAAAAGCAGAACAGAAAAGTTTTTTCTCAGATTCTTATGTCACCCGTTACCGTGACATTACCCGTGAAGGATTATAACGCAGTTATTTCCAATCTTGATATATTTGAAAAATCAGGCTACAGTATTTCCGATTTCGGCGAAGGAACTGTGCGTGTGACAGAGTGCCCAACAGAGCTTTCAGACGGTGACGTTTCTCTGATTGTTGCCGAAATTGCCGATAAGCTCAGCAAAAATTCTGCTGATCCCGAGCCTGAAAAACTTGAATGGCTTTATCATTCAACAGCCTGCAGAGCCGCAATAAAATCGGGGGATAATATCACTCTAATTGAAATGGAAGACCTTGTGAAAAAGGTTCTTTCAGATGATGAAGTCAGATATTGTCCTCACGGCAGACCCGTGCTTTTCTCAATGAGTGAATACGAAATCAAAAAGTTGTTCGGGAGAAACGGCTGATGAAAAAGAAAGTTATAGCCGTTGTGGGACCTACGGCATCAGGCAAAACATCACTCGCAATTGAAATTGCAAAGGCTGTCGGCGGTGAAATTGTTTCCTGCGATTCAATGCAGATTTATAAAGGCATGGCAATTGCAACAGCTCAGCCGACTCAGGAAGAAAAACAGGGTATACCGCATCATCTCATTGCATTTCTTGACCCGTCCGAAACTTACAGCGTGGCTCAGTATGTTGAAGATGCAAAAAAATGCATTGATGATATAATTTCGAGAAATAAAGTTCCCGTAATCGCAGGAGGAACAGGGCTTTATGTTGATTCTCTTCTCGGCGGAATTGATTTCGGCTTTGTTCCCGATAACAGCGAAATGAGAGAGAAACTCAAAATAAGACTCGAAAACGAAGGTGCTGAAAAATTGCTTTCTGAGCTTCGTGAAATTGATCCCGAAACAGCGCAGCAGCTTCACGTCAACAATGCGGGAAGAATTATGAGAGCGCTTGAAGTTTATTATCTTACGGGTGAAACAATTTCTGCTCAGAAAATAAAATCACGTGAAAAAGGCTCCGATTATGATGTTTTATATATTTATATAAATTATAATGACCGTCAGATACTCTATGACAGAATTGAAAAAAGAGTAGACATAATGGTTGAAACGGGACTTCTTGAGGAGGCGGAAAAATTCATTTCCCTCGGAGAAGAAACAACATCAAAACAGGCAATAGGCTATAAGGAGCTTAAACCTTATTTCAATAATGAGTGCTCACTTGAAGAGGCACTCGACAATCTTAAAAAAGAAACAAGACATTATGCAAAGCGTCAGATGACATGGTTCAGACGCAACAAGGATTTATTTGAAATCAATCCCGATACCGATCCCGCTTATTGCGAAACGGCAATAAATGCGGCAATGAATTTTCTGAAGGGTGAATAAAATGGAAAATAAAATGAAAGGAAAAAATACAGCCGTAAAGATGAAAAAGCTGACGGTGCCGAACATAATCGCAATCGCTGTAGTCGGCTTCCTTGCATTGCTTTTCATTATGGGGCAACTGTATGTGAAAAATGCAGAAAACTCCATAACAACGGAAATCGCACTTGCAGATTCAGCGGTAAAATCCGTTTCTGTTAATATGTTTGCCGTAAGAGATGAAAAAATAATCACTTCAAACGGTGTGAATGTTGTTTCGGCTGTAAAAGACGGATGTCGTGTAAGCTCAAGCGATACTGTTGCTTATTCGTTTGCAGACAGCACCTCTGCAGGAAACATCATCCGTATGGCTGAAATAAATGAACTGCTTGATTATTACGGCACGCTTATGAATAAATCGGCAATCGTTGCCGGTAACACTCAGGTTTATGATGATGAAATTTTCAATGACCTTTACTCCTTCTCATCAATGATTTCAAAGGGTAATTTCCTCTCTCTGAGTGAGGAGCAGAATGCAATCCGTGATGCGATAACTTCCAAGCAGACTGCAACGGGTGTTGAGCTTGACGTTACAGACAGCATAACAGCCTTAAGAAATGAATATTCCCAGCTGAAAGCTTCAACGGGAAGATATAACGAAATCAAATCGGGCGGTACGGGTTATTACATATCGGGAACCGACGGTTATGAAGGAATTCTTGATTATAAGAATGTTGACAACTGGACAATTGAGGATGTTCAGAATGCTTTGAGTGCAACACCTTCGGCTACAGTTTCAACACAGGTAGGCAGACTTGTTCACGGTTATTACTGGTATCTTGTCTGCATTGCGGATACAGCCGATGTTATGAATCTCAAGGAAGGCAGCAAAAAGACAATTGTTTTCCCCGATTCATCCGTTGACGATATAACGGCACAGATTTATTCAATTCGTTCCGACCCGTCAGGCAAAACACTCCTTGTTTTCAGATGTAATCTTATGAATGAGGAGCTTGCAACACTCAGATGTGACAACGCAAAGATAATTCTTGAAAATCACGAAGGTTACCGTGTTGATAACAGAGCAATCCGTGTAAATGAAGACAACGAAACGGGTGTTTATGTTGTTTCGGGCAGTGTGATGAAGTTTAAAAAAGTTAATATCGTATATTCGACCGATGACTACAGCATTGTCACAAACCCATACCGTGACGACGTTACAATGCGTGGAAAATATATTAATCTTTATGATGAATATATTATTGAAGGTATGGACCTGAGTGACGGAAAGCTGATTGATTAAACAATAATTTGTCGGGCTGAAGCCGACAAAAGTTAGGAGTTAGAAGTTAGGAGTTAGGAGTGTCGGAAGTGCTACGCACTTGTTCCGCTACGCTCTATATAAATGGGGTAAGGGGCAAAGCCCCTTCATAAACTCCTCACTCCTCATTCCTCACTCCTCACTTGCCCGACAAATTCTGATTTACGGAGTTGAACTATGGAACAGAAATTTATTGATATAGAAGAAAATCTGAAAGTTATAAAAAACAGGATAAACGAAGCGGCTGTAAAAAGCGGCAGAAGTGAAAACGATGTCCGTTTTATGGCTGTTACAAAAACCGTTGACCCTGTTTACATAAATCATGCAATTGATTGCGGTATAGACCTTATTGGCGAAAATAAAGTTCAGGAATTTCTCGGAAAAAAAGATGATCTGAAGCTTGAAAAGGTTGAAAAACATCTTATCGGTCATCTGCAGTCAAATAAGGTCAGAAAAATCATAACGGAAGTTGATATGATTCAGTCTGTTGACAGCGTTTCTCTTGCAAAAGAAATTGAAAGACAGGCAGAAAAAAACAACATGACTGCAAATGTACTCATTGAAGTGAATGTCGGCGGAGAAGACAGCAAAACAGGCATGGATAAGTCGCTTTTCCTTGAATCATTTACAGAAATTGCCGAAATGAAGCATATTTACATCAGAGGTCTTATGACAATACCTCCGATTTGTGAAAATAATGTTGAATTAACAAAATTTTTTAACGAAATGTATAATATGTTTATTGACATTAAGGCGAAAAAATTAGATAATGTAAGCATGGATATTCTGTCTATGGGAATGTCAGGTGATTTTGAGGAAGCAATACTTTGCGGCTCAAATCTTGTCAGAGTAGGTTCGGCAATTTTCGGACCGAGAATTTATAAGTAATTCATTGCAATATTTTATATTAAGAGAGGATTGTTAAAAATGGGAATCTGGGAAAAATTTAAAAATTATATGGATGTTCCGGAACCGGATTATGATGAGGATGAAACAGAAGACGTTCAGGAAGAGGAAGAAGTTGTTCAGCCCAAAAAGAGCAGACCTGTAAGTGAAAAGAAAGCTTACGGTTATTCGGGTGCAAACGATTATAACCTTTCAGCTTTTGATAAGCCTGCACAGTCACGTCAGTCATCATACAAAAGCGTAAGTCATTCAACAAAGGTTGTTGACATTCACACAACTGCAAAGCTTCAGGTTGTGCTTACAAAACCTGAAAAATTCTCCGATGCAAGAGAAATTGCAGATAACCTTAATGAAAAAAGAACAATAGTACTCAATCTTGAATCAACAAACAAGGATGAAGCATTGAGACTTCTTGATTTCCTCAGCGGTGTTGCATATGCAAACGACGGCGAAATCAAAAAGATTGCAAAAAGCACATTCATTATCACTCCTTATAATGTGGATGTTATGGGTGATCTGCTTTATGAGCTTGAAAATAACGGCGTTTACTTTGTATAAAGAGGAAGGTAAATTGATATGACAGCAGATGAAATGAGAAAATACAGTTTTGAAGCTCTCCCCGAAGGCGGCTATTCCGAAGAGAGTGTTGATGCATTTGTTGAATCAACAGCAAAGGCTTACGATGAACTTTTTGAGGAAAACAAGGAAATAGTAAGAAGACTTACTATTTTCGCAAAGAAACTCGATGAATACAAACGCAACGAGAGTTATATGACAGAAACTCTCCTTACAGCACAGAAAACAGCGGCTCAGACTATTGCAGGCGCTGAATCTGTTGTTGCAAAGATGATTGAAGCCGCAAAGAACGAAGGTAAAAAAATCATCAACGATGCAAGAGAGCGTTCAAACGAAATCTATGTTGACAGAGATAAAGTTATTGCCGAAGCTGAAGAAAAGGCAAAACAGCTTACTGAAAAAGCTGAAAATGCGCTTGCGGAAGCTACTGCCGAAGCAGAAAAAGAAGCTCAGGTTATCCTTAATAATGCAAATGCTCAGGCAAAAGCAACTGTTGACGGTGCAAAAGCAGGTATTCAGCGCACAATAGATGATATCAATGCAAATGCAGATACAGTTATGAAAGAGGCAAACGAAACTGCCGATAAGGTTGTCAATGAAGCAGTAGGCAAAGCTCAGGCAACTGTTGATGCAATCATTGCAGATGCAAATAAGGCAAAGGCAGAGGGCGAAGCTCTCAAGGCTGAAGCATTTGAAATGAAAAAAGAAGCTGTTCTTTATAAAGAGGAACAGATTAAGTTTGCTGATGATTATAAGGCTGAACAGGAAAAAATTGTTGAAGCTTACAAGGCAGAGCAGACAAAACTTGCCGACCTTTACAAGGCAGAACAGATTAAATTCGCAAATGAAGAAGCAAAGAGCATAAAGAATGATGCAGAAGCTTTTGCAAACGCTGTTACTTCAAAAGCAAAGGCTGCTGCGGCAGGTATGCTTCTCAAGGCTCAGGCTGACGTAAACAGACTCAACGATGAGCTTACAGAAAGAATGGCAGCTATCAACAGCGCAATTGATGCGGCTGCAGAAAGATATACCGTTATAAAGACACTTTCAGACGAAATGTTTGCAAAGCTTGTTGCGGTTGAACCCATGAACGAAATGCCTTCTTCAGAGCATCTTGTTGCTGATGAAACAGTATTTGTATCAGATGTTGAAGCTCTTGATAAGGCAGTTGCAAATGAAAACATTGACGGTGTTCTTCTTTGCTTCGGAATCGATGCTGCTGAAATGACAAAGGCAACACAGAAGCTTATCGAAGAAAATAAAGAAAAAGAAGCTGCAGAGGAAGTAACAGAAGAAACAGCCGAAGAAGTTGCTGTTGAAGAAGTAACTGAAGAAGTTATTGAAGAAACAATTGAAACTGAGGAAGAAATTGCTGAAGAAGTAATTGAAGAAACAGCAGAAGAAGAACCTGCACTCGTTGAAGAAATCATTGAAGAAGAAATTCAGACTGAACCGGAAGAAGTCACAGCTGAAGAACCCGAAGTTCAGGCAGAAGAATTTGAGTTTGACCTTGATTTTGATGATGCCGAAATTATTCCCGAAGCAGATGAACAAGAAATAACTGAAGTTCAGGAAGAAAAAGTTGAAGAAGTTGTTGAAGAACTTCCCGAAGAAGTAATTGAAGAAGCTGAAGAAATAATCGAAGACGATTTTGATGATTCCATTTTCGATGACAACTGGGATGACATCTCAGATGAAGATGATGATGTGAAAGTTTTTGTTCCCGAAGTTCCCGCTGAAAATGAAGAACCGGATGAATTTGCTTCATTTGAAGAAGTTGACATCAACGACCCTGTTTTTAATGAGGAAACAGCACCTGCTGAGGATTTTGAAATAGATTTCAGCATATTTGAAGTTGATGAAGCAAAGAAGCAGGCAAGGGAAGCTGAAAAAGCAAATAATCATTCATCACGTAAAAAGAAGAAAAAGAAAAGATAATGAATAAATCAAAGAGATGGATTTGTTTTCTCATTCAGATGATTTCGGCGGCAATATTGGTTCTTCTTGACCAATGGTTCAAAAAACTTGCCGTCGTACATCTTATGGGAAAAGAAGATATAATTCTCATAAAAAATTTTATCGGTTTATCTTATGCGGAAAACACCGGTGCGGCATTCAGTATTTTTTCGGATTCAACAATGTTTCTGTCAATCGTGACACTTATAATCATTGTTGCCGGCATAATTTATCTTATGCTCGGAAAACTTGAAGGTAAGCTGATGAATGTCTGTGCGGTTCTTATCCTTGCGGGCGGAGCGGGTAATCTTGTTGACCGTTTTGCTCAGGGGTATGTTGTGGATTATATCAAAACACTTTTTATGGATTTTCCTGTTTTTAATTTTGCTGATATTCTTGTTGTGGTCGGAGTTTTCGTTGTTTGCGGATATCTGACTTATGACATCATCAGGGAAGAAAAACTCAAAAAGAGGGAGAAAGCTGATGGAAATTCTTGAATTTGTCGTAACAGAGTCGGGAACAAGACTCGACAAATTCCTCGCAGATAATTCATCGCTGTCCCGAAGTGCCGCAACGGGGCTTATCGAAGACGGTAAAGTCACGGTAAACGGAAAAACTGCGGCAAAAAGTATAAAACTGAAACAGGGAGATATTGTAACAGCCGAAATACCCGAGCCGACTGAGCTTGATGTTACGGCTGAAAATATCCCCCTTGATATAGTTTATGAGGACGATGACCTGCTTGTTGTGAATAAACCTAAGGATATGGTTGTTCACCCGGCACCCGGCAATTATACGGGCACACTTGTAAATGCATTGATGTATTACTGCGGAGACAGTCTGTCCGGGATAAACGGAGTTATACGACCGGGCATTGTTCACAGAATTGACAAGGATACAAGCGGTCTGCTTATCGTTGCAAAAAACGACAAATCACATGTTTCACTTGCAGACCAGATTCAGGCGCATTCTTTTACAAGGGAATACGAAGCAGTTGTAGTGGGTAATTTCAGAGAGGACAAGGGTACAATTGACCGACCTCTCGGCAGAAGTCCCCACGACAGAAAAAAACAGGCAGTAAATGGGCTCAATCCCCGTAATGCCGTTACCCATTATGAAGTTATTGAAAGATTCACGGGCTTCTGCCATTGCAGATTCCGTCTTGAAACGGGCAGAACTCATCAGATAAGAGTTCATGCCGCATCAATGGGACATCCCGTTGCAGGTGACACCGTTTACGGTGATGCAAAGCATACTCACGGTCTGCAGGGACAATGCCTTCATGCAAGAAAAATCGGATTCATTCACCCCACATCAGGGGAGTATATGGAGTTTACATCCGATTTACCCGAATATTTTATACAGTTTCTTGAAAAAATTAAAAAATAGTATAATTCGCAATTTCGGAACACCTTACAGTGTTGGATTTTGTAAAGATAAACAATCAATTCTACCGTAATATAAACAAAATTCGTAGGGCGGCTTGCCCTCAAGCCGCCGATTGCGGAGTATCACGGAGCAATAACGGTGGAACACCGTTCAAATATAAAAATTTAATAAATCGGTTTGTTGCATATGTGGAAATTTGAAGATTTCCAATTTGTTTGCGACAAATCGGCGGGATGAGGTCATCCCGTCCTACGATATTTCTGTGGTGATGAATTATGACGACAGATAAATTCCCAAAAAGAAAACACCCCAGATTAAAAGCCTATGATTACAGTCAGAATGGCAGTTATCATATAACAATATGTACAAAGGACAAAGAATGTCTGCTGGGGAAGATTGTTTTTAATCAACAGGCTGCTGATGTTATTAATATTCATTTATCACCTTATGGATTGATTGCAGATAAATATATAAAAAGAATCAATGATGTTTATGAATTCACACATGTTGATAAATATGTTATAATGCCGAATCATGTGCATTTGCTTATAACCATTGAACGACCAATAGAATCATTGGTTGATAAAACTCAGAAGTATCCCGACATAAAAACAGTTGTGAGGTCATTTAAAAGAATGGTCGGACGAGAAATCGGGAGAACAATCTGGCAGGAATCATTTTTTGATACAGTAATTGATACTGATGATGAATACTATAATGTATATGACTATATAGAAAAAAATCCTTTTAATTGGATTGCCGATAAATATTACAGAATCTGAGCCGACGGCGGCTTGAGGGCAAGCCGCCCTACATCGTGTATTTTAGTTTTTGGTTAATAATAAATTTGCTGTAAAAGTTGATAATTATGAAATTAAAACACCTTTTCGGTCTTACAGGTGCGGCGGGGGCGGTTGCTCTCGGTTGTGCCGCATATTCCGAACTCGCAATCAGGACAACCGAATATTCGCTCAATACGGGCAAAACCGACTGTCCTCTGACTGTGACGGTACTTAGTGACCTGCATTTTTCCGTTTTCGGCAAGGATAATTGCCGTCTTGTGAAGGCTGTCAGAAATACAAATCCCGATGTGATACTCCTTGCGGGTGATTTCTTCGATTATCACCACGGCAGAACGAACACCGACCGTGTTATAAAAACTCTGAGAGCCCTCTGTGATGTTGCTCCCGTCTATATGACACCGGGCAATCATGACAAACGTTACGATGTTCAGACAGGTGACGATTTCAGAAAACACGCTGAAAATTCGGGTGTTACGGTTCTTGACGGCGAAATTGCAGATGTTGAAATCAATGGGCAGAAAATACGCCTCGGCGGTATTTTTGACCATAGTGTCTATCTTGAAGATTACGGTGACCGATGGTACACTTCGCCCGTTTATGAATATCTTAAAGAATTTGAAAAATCAGACAGTCTGAAGCTTCTTTTGATGCACAGACCCAACACTTTTATATATACAACCGACAAATGGGACATCGATGCCGTTTTCTGTGGTCACGACCACGGCGGAATATGGCAGATTCCTTTTTTCGGCGGTGTCTATGCCCCCGAGCAGGGTTTTTTGCCTGAATATTACAAGGGTGAATACGACCTCTGCGGAACAAAAATGTTCCTCTCAACAGGTCTTGAGGGGTATTATATCGTCCCCCGACTTTTTAACAGAGTGGAAATACTGAAAATTACGGTAAAATAGGTGAAGGAAATGGAAGATAAAAAAGTCTACAGTAATATTGACTTGCTGAAGTTCATTTTTTCATTTTTCATCATAATGATTCACACTACACCTTTTATTGATGTGAATGCGACTGCGGATTATGTTTTCAGCAATATAATCACAAGAATTGCAGTTCCCTTTTTCTTCCTATCAAGCGGATTTTTCTTTGCAAAGAGTTTTGAATATAATAAATATAAGAAAATTGCAAAAACAAAAACAAATTTCAAGAGATTAAGAAAAACTGAGTGGCGTATAATTCTTCTTTATGCAGTCTGGTCTTTCATTTATCTTTTTATTGCCATGCCCGTCAATTACGGTGGATGGAGCATAAAAAATATTGCTGATTATATTATTACATCAGTTATCAGATGTTCTTATTATCATTTGTGGTATATTTATGCCCTTGTTTTTGCTTATCCGATACTATATTTTTTTATGAGGCATCTTAATCCCAAGGCTGTCGGAATTATCTGCATTTTGTTTTATGTTGCAGGTGTTTTCTTTAACAGTTATTCGTATCTTCTTTCTTTTGACGGATTGATTGCATTATTTGAAAAAATCAGCGGAATCTCAGTTTATTATCTCGTTTCAAACATTTTTTTCAGAGCACTTCCTCTTATGTGGCTCGGAATTTTTGTTGCAAGACACAGGAAAAAGCCGAACAAACTTCTTTGTCTTATCGGTGCAGTCGTATGTTTCGGTCTGTATTTTGCGGAAAATATTCTGCTTTATAAATTTACGGACGGAAAAGCCGCAGGGCATTATCTTATATTTTCTTCCCTTTGTGTATATTTCATTTTCCTTTGTGCAGTACAGTTCAGAAAATCTGTTAACAAAGAAAACGGCATAAGACTGCGTAAAATGAGCACGGTTATTTATTGCCTTCATGTAATGATTCAGATTGTGCTGAGCAATTACCTTATTTCCGAAATCAATTCTCTTGTTCTCTTTTTACTTACAAGCATTATAACTGCAGGATTTTCCGTTTCAATTGTGATGCTTTCTGAAAAAAGAAAATTCAGGATTCTCAGATATCTTTATTAATCAAACATTATGCAATATGCATTTATCATAGGAGTGATAATATGGACGCTAACGTAAAAAAACAGCTTCTTCTCGATGCAGTCAATATCCGTAAAGGCATCATTGAGGGAACATTCAATGCAAAATCAGGTCATCCCGGCGGTTCACTTTCAATCGCAGATGTTCTGGCCTTTCTTTACAGATGCGAACTTAAAGTTGACGCATCTGCTCCCAAGGCAGAGAACAGGGACAGACTTGTTCTTTCAAAGGGACATGCCGCACCTGCACTTTATGCGGCTCTCGCAAATGCAGGCTTCTTCCCCGTAGAAGATTTAAAGACACTCAGAAAGAGTGATTCATATCTTCAGGGACACCCCAATATGAACTATGTCCCCGGTGTTGATATGAGTACAGGCTCACTCGGTCAGGGTATTTCAGCTGCAGCAGGTATGGCTCTGGGCTCAAAGTTCTCAGGAGACGCATTCAGAGTTTATGCAATCCTCGGAGACGGCGAAATTCAGGAAGGTCAGGTATGGGAAGCAGCAATGTTTGCGGCAGCCAAGAGGCTTGACAACTTTGTTGCAATCGTTGATAATAACAATCTTCAGATTGACGGAACTGTTGAACAGGTCAATTCACCTTATCCCATTGATGAAAAGTTTGCAGCATTCGGCTGGAATGTAATCAATATAAACGGTCATTGCTTTGATGAAATCGAAAATGCTTTTGCACAGGCTAAGGAATGCAAGGGCAAGCCAACAGCAATTGTTATGAAGACAATCAAGGGCAAGGGCGTTTCATTTATGGAAAATCAGGTTTCATGGCACGGCTCAGCTCCCAATGCAGAGCAGTACGCACAGGCTATGGCTGAACTTGATGCCGCACAGGCAGAATTGGAGGGCTAAACAATGGCAGACGTAATCAAAACAGCAACAAGAGATGCCTACGGTAAGGCTCTCGTTGAACTCGGACAGAAAAATGACAAAGTTATCGTTTTTGATGCTGACCTTGCGGCGGCTACAAAGACAGGTATGTTCAAAAAGGAATTCCCCGAAAGATTTATCGACTGCGGTATTGCAGAAGGAAATATGATGGGTGTTGCCGCTGGTATGGCAACAGCAGGTTACACAGTTTTTGCATCTTCATTCGCAATGTTTGCCGCAGGCAGAGCATTCGAGCAGGTAAGAAATACAATCGGCTATCCCCACATCAATGTTAAAATCGGTGCAACTCACGCAGGTATCTCCGTCGGTGAAGACGGTGCAAGCCATCAGTGCTGTGAAGATATTGCTCTTATGAGAACAATCCCCGGTATGACAATCATCAACCCTGCAGACGATATCGAAGCAAGACTCGCAGTTATGGCAGCCGCAGAGATGGACGGTCCCGTTTATATGAGATTCGGCAGACTTGCAGTACCCAGAATTTTCGACGAAAATTACAAGTTTGAAATCGGCAAGGGCGTTTACCTTAAAGATGGTAAGGATGTCACAATCATCGCAACAGGTCTTATGGTTGAAAGAGCACTTCAGGCTGCTGAAAAGCTTGCAGAAGAAGGTATAGATGCGGCAGTTATCAACATGGCAACAATCAAGCCTATCGACAGAGATATCATTGTTGATGCCGCAAAGAAGACAGGTGCAATCGTAACAGCTGAAGAGCACAGCGTAATCGGCGGTCTCGGCGAAGCAGTTGCAGGTGTTGTTGCAGAAACAACTCCCGTACCCGTACTCAGAGTAGGTGTTGAAGACACATTCGGCAAGTCAGGTCCCGCACTTGAACTTCTCGAAATATTTGGTCTTAATGCAGAGAATATCTGCAATAAGGCAAAACAGGCGATTGAGAACAAACAGTAATTTGTCGGGGTCTTTCAAATTCGCAATTTGAAATGCTCAATTCGCAATTTCGGAAGCCCTTCGGGCTTGAATTATATAAATGGGTCAAAGGGCGAAGCCCTTTCCACAATTGCGCATTGCGCATTGAGAATTGAGAATTTTTGTCGAACTTCAGTTCGACAAATTCTGATTT
>JAZSPR010000067.1:0-10153 GCA_045537555.1 Acutalibacteraceae bacterium
TTTTCTTAATTCTTCCACAGTTCTACTCTCCCACGGCATTTAAAACACTCCTTATCCAGCATTTTATTTGCCTTTATTCTATCATAAAACTGTATACTATGTCCTTGCACTTTTTGTATACTATGTTACTACACTATACACATTGGGCGTCCGTTCATAATATAAACAAATTACATAGGGCGGGTTGCCCTCAACCCGCCGATTGCGTAATGTAATGGAGCAATAACGGTGGGACACCGTTCAATTGAGATTCTTATTGCAATCAATTTGTTCAATATGTGGAAATCTGACGATTTCCAATTTGTCTTCGACAAATCGGCGGCTTGAGGGCAAGCCGCCCTACGTTATTGAACCCGACAAATTCTGATTTGTCTTGCACGGCAAAAAAATAAAGGACTCATAACGAGCCCTTTCATTTATCAACTTTTATTTACGCAACTGTTTCAGAAACGAACTCGTCACAGCATGAGCATGAAACATAGTTCTCTTCGGTATTACCGATCTTCTGTTTCTTTTCCATAAACTTAGTAACTGCAAAATATACAGCTGCAGCAACACCTGCAATTGCAGCACAAATAGCTAAAACTTTTAATACTTTTTTCATGGATACCCATCCTTCCGTTGATAAAATGGCATTTTAACTCAGAAATTAGCCGTTTGACTTGTTGAGTTTTGTTGCAAGAGCTGACTTTTTACGAGCAGCATTGTTCTTGTGAAGAAGTCCCTTTGCAGCAGCCTGATCTATTTTCTTTTCAGCTGCTTTAACTGCTTCAGCTTTGTTAGCAGCATTTGTGTCGATAGCTACTACAGCCTTTTTGATAGCTGTCTTGAGAGCTGTGTTAGCAGATTTATTGCGCTGAGCCTTAGTCTGATTAACGAGTACACGCTTCTTAGCTGATTTGATGTTAGGCATTGTCGCACCTCCTTTGTCTCCATACAGGTTATTATAATATCATGCTTTTCAGGAAAATGCAAGATGTTTTAAAAAATTTTGCAAGAAATTTTGCATAAATATGTTGTCGTTACAAAAGCTTTTATGGGTGATATTTATGGATTTCGGAACTGACCTTGCGATAGAAAGAAAAATAATGGCTGATTCATCGCTTCCCGAGGGTGTTGAACAGTACACGCGAGGAGATGAAATATCTCCCGTAACAGAAATCAGGATATCCGACGAAGCGGGTGAAACCGCACTCGGAAAACCAAAAGGAAGATATATCACGGTTGAAGTTCCGTCATTTTCAGCCGACTGTGAACTGCTTGACGGCAGACTTGACATTTTAGCTTCGGAAATCCGTTCGCTTCTGCCTGAAGAAGGAACTGTTCTGACCGTGGGGCTCGGCAACAGGGATATGACAGCCGATGCGCTCGGTCCTCTTTTTGCAGATTCTGTTTTTGCAACCCGTCATATCAGCCGAGAACTGAGCGAATCAATGGGATTTACGGGGCTCAGAAGTGTAGCCTCCGTTTCACCCGGAGTGCTCGGCAGAACGGGCATTGAATCATTTGAAATTATAGAGGGAATTGCAGAAAAAATCAAGCCCTCATGCATAATTGCCGCCGATGCTCTTGCCGCTCTTGATATAAAGCGGCTCGGCACAACGGTTCAGCTCTCTGATACAGGCATTTCACCCGGTTCGGGAGTGGGTAACAGACGAATGGAAATAAGCTCAAAAACACTCGGCATTCCCGTTATTGCAATAGGTGTTCCCACGGTTATAAGTGCGTTTACCGTAGCCAGAAATATACTCGATGAAGTGGCTTCGGAAACAGACATTTCGGGGGCAGGAAAGTATAAAGAATACATCGTTGCATCAAGAGAAGCAGACCTTATCACAAAACGTTCCGCAAGGCTTATCTCTCTTGCCGTTAACCTCGCATTACAGCCGTCTCTTACGGTTCAGGAACTGGCTGTTTTATGCTCGTGATTTGTCGTTATTATGATGAAAATATAAACAAAATGTAAATATAGAAAAATACTATTGACTTTTTTTTAATATAGTGATACACTCGGTTCCGTTGTTAATAAATTAAAAATGAAAGGAGATGGACAAAATGATGAATATGTTTTCTGTAACAACAAGCAAAGCCTGTGGAATTTTGTCCGTTTCTGCCTGAAAATACGGATAAGTTTCTGCCCCGGCTTTGTGTCGGGGCGTTTTTGTTTTTCGGATAAAAACGAAAATTTGTCGAGATCTTTTAAATTCGCAATTCGCAATGCTCAATTCGCAATTTTGGAACACCTTACGGTGTTGATTATAAAAATTGTGTGATAAATCAAGTCCGATTTTAACACAAACAAATTTCGTAGGGACCGATGCCCACATCGGTCCGATTGCAGAGTTTACGGAGCAATAACGGTGGTACACCGTTCAATTGAGTTTCTTATTGCAATCAATTTGTTCAATGTGTGGAAATCTGCCGATTTCCAATTTGTCTTAGACAAATTGGCGGCTTGAGGGCAAGCCGCCCTACGTTGATGTCCTCGAAAAATTATTATAATTAGCAATTATCAATGTGCAATTTCGGAAAAGGTTACGCCTTTTGAACCATTATAATAGGGTTAAGGGGCAAAGCCCCTTCATCAATTGCGAATTGCGAATTTCCAATTGCGAATTTTTGAAAGGAGAAAAGTATGCCAAAGGTAAAAAAAGAGCCCAAAGAAAAGGCTCATGTTATAAAAAATACGTTATTTATTCTCAGATGCGGGCTTAAAAGTGCGCCTCTTGCAATGATAAGCCTGTATGTTTCAAACATAATTGAAAATGTCTATTATTCCCTTGTTTTCAGCGTGTTTTTTCTTAAAACAGCACTCTCTGTTATCGAGGGTAACGGCACTTTCAAAGAGCTTGCAATCAAAATCGTGCTTATGGTTATCGGCAAGGTTTTTGTTGATATGATGGGCTATTTTACAAACTTCTATGCGAAAATACGCTTTGAAATAAAGTGTGAAGGTTACATAAACGAGATGATTTTCAACAAGGCAAAACAGGTTGAACTCGGTTGCTATGAAAATCCCGAATTCTTCGACAAATACAACCGTGCCACATGGGTTGTAGAAAAACACGGATTCAAGAGAATCGTTGCGGGTACTTCATGGGTAATAGGCTCGCTCATAAGTCTTATCGTTATGGTTTCATATCTTATGTCAATTGACCCCGTGATGATAATTTTCATTATCTGTCCCGTGTTTGTTATGATTTTCAGAGTTCTCAAGAACAAAGAAGAATTCAAAAAGGAAAAAGAAACAACACCTTACGAAAGACAGAAAGAATACGTCAGAAGAACAGTTCTTCTCAAGGATTTCGCAAAGGAAATCAAGACAACAAACATATTTGCAGTTCTCAAAAAGCGTTTCAGCGATGCCATTGACAAAAACATAAAACTTATAAAGAAATACGGTATGCGTGTTGCCGTGCTTGAGATTCTCAGCGACTTTTTCGGCGATGTAATCCCTGTTGCAGGTGGTTTCGGTTACGGATGTTACCGTCTTGTGGCACTTGAAAATCTTCCCGTGTCGGATTTTTCCGTGCTCGTTTCCGCTATTCTGCAATGCCGTTACAAAATCAATAACTTTGCCCGTTATTTCACAATGCAGCAGAAGCATTGTCTTTGGGTGCAGAGTCTCAGGGAATTTCTTGCCTATGAGCCGAAAATCGTTGACGGCGGTACTGATACGGAAGAAATGGAAACACTCGAATTCCGTAATGTTTCATTCGCTTACCCGGGTAAGGATGAAAAAACTCTTGAAAATATATCCTTTAAAATTAACAAGGGCGAAACCGTTGCCGTAGTCGGTCATAACGGTGCAGGTAAGACAACTCTTTCAAAGCTTCTAATGCGTCTTTATGATGTAACGGAGGGTGAAATTCTTTATAACGGAAAGAACATAAAAGAATACAATCTTCTTTCATACAGAGACCGTTTTGCAAGTGTTTTTCAGGATTACCGAATCTTTGCAATGACCGTTGCTGAGAATGTGCTTATGCAGGAAACCGATGAAAATAACATTCCTCTTGCCGAAAAAGCCCTTACACAGAGCGGAGTTATGAATAAAATAGAAACACTTCCCGAGGGTGTGAATACACTTCTTACAAAGGAATTTGACGACGAAGGTGCATCCCTTTCGGGCGGTGAAACACAGAAGCTTGCAATAGCAAGACTTTTTGCAAAAAAATTTGATGTGGCTGTCCTTGACGAGCCTTCATCTGCTCTTGACCCCGTAGCTGAGTCAAAGATGTACGATGCGCTTGCTGAGGGCACAAAGGACAAGACTGTTCTTTACATCTCACACCGTCTTTCAAGTGCCGCAAATGCGGACAGAATACTCGTTTTCCGTGAGGGTAAGCTCATTGAAACGGGCAGTCATCAGGAGCTTATGGAAAAGGGCGGAGAATACTGCGAAATGTTCACGCTTCAGGCATCAGGCTACAGAGAGGAGGGTGAAGACGATGAAGAAAATCAATAAGGAAAAACTGCTTCAGAAGAGAGAGAATTTCACAAATTACATATTTATGCTGAAATTCATTCTCAAAAATTCACCCCTCGTAATTATTTTTACAATCCTTTTTGACCTTATGACGGAGCTTCCGTGGGTGCTTTCAAACGTTGTGCTTCTCAAATACATAATTGATGTTATTGAATCGGGAACCGATGTTTACAGAGTATTCATTGCATGCGGAATTTTTGCAGGACTTGTAATTCTGGGTAACCTCGGAAACACAGTTTTCTATGAAGTTCTTCTGCCTATTCAGAAAGAAAAACTTAATAAAAAACTCTATGAACAGATTTACGAAAAGGCATCGAGAATGGACCTTGCATCCTACGATGACCCGAAATTCTACAATGATTTTGTTCTTGCCATGAACACTATGGGCGAAAGAATTGAAGCTATAGTGCATGATGCAACAACCCTCTTTACAAATATCATCGCAATCAGTACAATAACAGGTATAGTTGCTTCAATTGACCCGATGTGTCTTGTGTTTGTCATTGTGTGTATTCTCATAATGCTTCCCGTCGGGAGATTTATTGCTAAAGTCAATGTTGAAAGAACGGAAGCCATGACACCCCTTGACAGAAAGAACCTCTATTTCTGGCGTGTTTTCTATCTTCAGGACTATGCAAAGGAAATCCGTCTTAACCCTGCAGGTGAAATGACACAGAGACGCTACAGACAGAATATCAAAGACCGTCTTTTCACAATCACACCGTTCCTGAGCAAACAGTGGCGTCTTTATTTCTGCCACGAAAGTGTTCCTTTTACAATTCTTCTTTATCTCGGTGTCACACTTTATCTCGGTTATAAGGCAATTGTGCTTGATGAACTTGATATGGGTGAATTTGCCGCATCATTCAACGGTGCTATTAATATCGGTGACAGAATGTTCTTCCTGACTTCGTGGTTTGCCATAGGGTTCAGGGAAAACAGTCTGTATGTCAATAAATTCAAAAAGTTTATGGGTGCCGATGAAAAAATCAAGGGCGGTACACATACGGAAATACTGAAAAAGCCCGAATCAATCAAGCTTGAAAATGTGACATTCACATATCCCGGTAATGATGAACCCACACTTAAAAACATAAATCTTGAAATAAAACCTTATCAGAAAATTGCCCTTGTCGGCTATAACGGTGCGGGTAAGACAACACTTACAAACCTGCTTCTCAGACTTTATGATGTGACAGAGGGCAGTATAACAGTCGGCGGAAGAAACATCAAAGAGTGGGATACAAAGGCATATCACGACAATTTTGCCGCAGTATTTCAGGATTTTTCACTCTTCGGTGCAACTGTGGGTGAAAACGTCGCAATGAGTGATATTCACGATGACGAAAAAGTCTTTGCCGCACTCGCTGAAAGCGGTTTCGGCAAGGAGCTTAAAAAAGGCGCTGATACCGTACTGCTCAGGGAATTTGACGACAACGGTCTGTCACTTTCGGGCGGTGAAGCTCAGAAAGTTGCAATCGCAAGAACATTCTATAAGAATTGTCCCTTTGCGATTCTTGATGAACCGTCTGCAAATCTTGACCCAATGAGTGAATATGCACTCAATGAGGCTATGACAAGGGCGGCAAATAACAAGACTGTTATATTTATTTCACACAGACTTTCCACAACTGTTATGGCTGATGTTATCTATATGCTCGAAAAAGGCGAGATAGTCGAAAGCGGTACACATGAAGAGCTCATGGCTCTTGACAGAAAGTATGCGTATATGTTTAAATTGCAAGCCGAAAAATACAAACAATAATTTGTCGAGGTCTTTTAAATTCGCAATTCGCAATGCTCAATTCGCAATTTCGGAAAAGGCTCCGCCTTTTGAACCATTATAATGGGGTAAGGGGCAAAGCCTCTTCCGCAATTGCGAATTGCGAATTTCCAATTGCCAATTATTATTGAAAGGAACTTCTATGGACAACAAAGAAAAAAAGCCGTCCCGTTCAGCCGTTATAAAGAACACAATTTATGCGGCAAGGGTTATAACGAAAGCGTCACCGTATCTGCTTATCGGTTACACTTTGTCAATAACGGGTTATTGGTTTTTTGAAAGCTACATAAAAAATGTCATCTTCCTTGAAAAGATGATAAATACCGTAACGGAAGGCGGAACATTCCGTCAGTTTATGCTGATACTGCTTGCATTCTGCGGTTTCGGTCTGATTGCACATTTTCTTGACTGTTTCGGTGACTATATCGCAAGTGCCGAGAACAAGAAAGTCTACAGAATGCTCAATGAACAGATTTTCCGCAAGGCATGTCAGGTGGATGTGGAATGTTATGAAAATCCTAAGTTCTATGACAACTATAAAAGGGCAACCGATGTTATAAACAACGAACTCTCCGCAGAGTTTTCATGGATGACGGGTAAGTTTGTTTCATCCGCAATTACTGCTGTAGGGCTTGTTTCCTATATCTGCTCGGTTGACCCGATAATTCTCGTTTTCCTTGTCGGTATGATTCCCTATATCCTTTCACAGTCTTTCAGAAATAAACTTGAATATAAAAAAGACAAAGAAATGACGTCAAACAACCGTAAGAAAGATTATGTGCAGAGAGTTGTCTTCCTTAAAGATTTCTCAAAGGATATGCGTACTTCGGGCATTTATAACGTTATGAAAACACGTTTTGTGACTGCTGTTGAAAGCAACCGTGAGATAATTAAAAAATACGGCTGGAAAACAGGAATGCTTGATGTTTTAGGCGGTATTCTGACCGAGATTGTGCCCATTGCAGGTACTCTCATTTACGGTGTATACGGTTTTGCCGTGGCAGAAACAATCTCCGTGGCTCAGTTTGCCGTGCTTATAAGTGCCGTAACAAGCCTTAAAGAAATTATTGAAAACTCGGGCAGATGCATCTCTGAAATTCAACGTTGTTCTCTTTATTTCGGCAATTTAAGGGAGTTCTTTGCCTATGAAAACAGACTCAAAGACGGCACAAAAAAGGCAGAAACCATTGAAAAAATCGAATTCAGAAATGTAACTTTTACATATCCCGGTGCAAAAAAGCCCACTCTTAAGAATGTTTCATTCACAATAAATAAAGATGAAACCGTTGCAATCGTGGGTAAAAACGGTGCGGGAAAATCAACATTTGTAAAACTTCTTCTCAGATTCTATGACCCCGAAGAGGGCGAGATTCTTTATAACGGCATCAATGTAAAAGAATACGAAGCCGAAACTCTCAGAAAGAAAATCGGCACCGTTTTTCAGGATTACAAGGTCTTTGCACTTTCCGTCAATGAGAATGTTCTCTGCCGTGAAGCTGAAAACGACGAAGACAGACTTCACGTTGAAAAAGCCCTTAAAAAGAGTGGAGTATATGACAAAATCAGTACCTTTGAAAAGGGAGCTGATACAGTTCTTACCAAGGAATTTGACGACAACGGAACGGGACTTTCGGGCGGTGAACAGCAGAAAGTTGCTGCCGCAAGAATGTTTGCTCATCCCTTTGATTTAGCCGTTCTTGATGAGCCGTCATCAGCTCTTGACCCCATTGCGGAGTATAAAATGTATGAAAGCCTGATTGAAGAAACCGTAGGCAAAATGGTTGTTTACATTTCGCACCGTCTTTCAAGTGCCGTGCTGTCAGACAGAATCTATGTCTTTGAAAACGGTACCGTTGCAGAAGCGGGAAGTCACGCCGAGCTTATGGAGAAAAACGGTGTCTATGCCGAAATGTTCACAATGCAGGCTTCAAATTACAAGGATGAGGAGGGTGAAGACGATGAGTAAAAAGACAAAATCAGAACACTCAATCATCAGTAACATCTTTTTTATTCTGAAACTGATGTTTAAAATCTCTCCCGGTCTTGTTATCGGTGAAATCGTTGTTGAAATCCTCACAACGCTCCCTAATAAGCTTATTTCCGTTATCGGTATCAAGTATATTATTGATGAAATAAGTCAGCCTGACGGTGTAAAGCACGTTTTTATTGCACTCGGATTAATGGTTGCCGTAATTATACTTGAAAATGTCGTTAATGCCCTGTTTTTCGAGCTTTTTGCGCACAGAGCAAGGGAGAAACTCTATCTCGGTATTCATTCAAAGCTTTATGAAAAGGCAATTTCACTTGACCTTGCAAGTTATGATGATTCATCATTTTACAGCGATTTCATCCTTGCGATTGAGACATCTTCCGATAATATCCGTTTCATTCTCAACAATGTCAGAGGCTATGTTGCGCAGATTATTTCATTTGTTTCAATCGGTGCTATTATGGTGTCAATCGACCCCGTATGCCTTATAATTATTCTTGTTTTCGTTCTTTCTTTCCTGCCCGTGGGTAAATATACGGGCAATCTGCAGATGAAACGCAGAGAGATAATGACCGAAAAATACAGAAAAGCCAATTATTTTTCACGTCTTTTCTATCTTCCCGAGTTTGCAGGGGAGATGCGTATGCATTCGATAACGGACATTTTCTTCAAACGATACAGAGAGAGTGCCGATGAAATTGTGAAGTACAACAGGAAATACGTGGGCAAAATTGACGGTTGGTTTTTCTTCCAGGCAGTTGTTGTGCAGATTATCGGCTTTATGCTTGTGCTGACGGCTTATATCGGTTATCAGACAATCGAAAAAGGCGTACTCAGCCCCAGCGACTTTGTTTCCACTTTCAACGGTGCGGCACAGATAAGCGCATCGGTACTTTATCTTACCGTTTATGCTTTAAGAGGCTTCACGGAGCGTTCAAAGATGATTGAAAAATACAGAACATTCCTGAAAACCGACTTCAAAATCAAAGACGGTGATCACACAGCCACAAATGAAAAATGCGAAACAATTGAACTGAAAAATGTCAGTTTTACATATCCCGGTAACGATGCACCGACTCTTAAAAACATAAATATGACAATGAAACCGGGTGAAAAAATTGCCCTCGTCGGCTATAACGGAGCAGGAAAGACCACCCTTACAAATCTTCTTCTCAGACTCTATGATGTAACCGACGGTGAAATTGTTATCGGAGAAAGAAACATAAAAGAAGAAACAGTTGCATCTCACAGAAACCGTTTTGCCGCAGTTTTCCAGGATTTCAAAATCTTCGGTGCAACAATGGGTGAAAATGTAGCTCTGCAGGTTGATTATGACAAGGAAAGAGTGCTTCAGGCTTTGAAAGATGCTGGTTTCACAAAACCTTTACCCGAAGGCACCGAAACTGTACTTCTCAGAGAATTCAGCGATGACGGAATGAGCCTTTCGGGCGGTGAAGAGCAGAAAGTTGCAATAGCACGTGCATTCTATAAGAAATGTCCCTATGTCATTCTTGATGAGCCCTCTGCAAATCTTGACCCCGTTTCGGAATATGAACTCAATCAGTCAATGACCGAAGCGGCGGCAGATAAGACCGTGGTGTTCATTTCTCACAGACTTTCAACCACAAGACACGCCGACAGAATTTATATGATGGAAAACGGTGAAATCGTTGAAAGCGGAACACATGAAGAACTTATGGCTCTCGACGGAAAATATGCTTATATGTTCAATCTTCAGGCGGAAAAGTACAAACAATAATTTGTCGCTCAGCGACAAATTATTGTTTCAATTCTCAATTTGAAATGCTCAATGCGCAATTTTGGAAAAGGCTCCGCCTTTTGAACCATTATAATGGGGTAAGGGGCAACGCCCCTTCATCAATTGCGAATT
>JAZSPR010000105.1:0-42986 GCA_045537555.1 Acutalibacteraceae bacterium
ATATCCGTCACAACTTTCGGGCGGTATGAGACAACGTGCGGCACTTCTGAGAACTTATCTGTCTTCACAAGGGATAGCCCTTCTTGATGAACCTTTTTCTGCACTTGATACTCTGACAAAATCCGCAATGCACAAATGGTATCTTGAAATAATGTCTGAAATAGATCTTGCAACGGTATTTATTACTCATGATATCGACGAAGCAATACTTCTGTCGGACAGAATTTATATTATGACAGGCAAGCCCGGAGAAATAACCTCGGAAATTATTATCAAAGAGAAAAAGCCCAGAAAAGAAAACTTCAATCTGACAGAAGAATTCCTTGAATATAAGCGTACAATTGTGGAAAAGCTATTATAAATAAAAATAATAAAAAAATTAAAAAAAGTGCTTGACAAATGAAAGTTATTGGTATATAATAACTTTCGTCTTAGAGGTATAGTGTAACGGTAACACTCCGGACTCTGACTCCGTCATTTAAGGTTCGAATCCTTATACCTCTGCCATAGAAAACGACAAGTTTCGACAGAAACTTGTCGTTTTCAGTTTTATTCGCCTTACGGCGAGTTATATTGCTTCGCAGTTTTATTGTGCTTCGCACAGTTTTATTCGCTTCGCGAGTTTATAGGCGAATAAAATATAACTGAAACCGCAGGTTTCAATAACACTTTCACGATAGTGAAAATATCACTCTGTCGAAGACAGAATAACGTTGTAATGAAATAAATAAAAAACAAAAATTATAATTTTTTTTATTTAAGCCGTCTTGGATGCGTAAAATCATTCGTTGTAAAATCTGACTTTTTCACACCTGACCGTGTCAGGTGTTTTTTTCTGCCTTAATTAGCCAAAAAGTACACAATGCCAATTATTTCAGCTTGACAGTTTGGGGAAAATGCTGTAAAATAATAATGAATTATTGTTTGATATGGGTGGATTATGGCGAAAGTTTTAAAACGACTCTTAACTTTAATTTTAATATCGGTAACGTGTCTCAATTCATTTGTAATATCTGTCAATGCGGCAGATTTTGATGATATAAACGATAAAAGTGTTTTTCTCAAACAGGAGACTTCAATTACCTGTACACTTTCAAGTGCAACAATGATGTTGCGCCGTACAGCTATTATTGCCGGATTTGCAGAATGGGAAGAGATTACCGAATCAAATATCAGCGACACGGCATGGATTGAAGGCGTTGGACTTCGTTGGGATTTCACATTTTACGGCATGACAGTCGGTCACGGATATTATCCTGAAGATACCGACAAAAAGCTTTTTATGATTGACCTTCTTGATAAATTCCCTCAGGGTGTTGTTGTTTACAACACGGGTAAAAAGGGACAGAATCATGCAATTTTCTTATGTGATTATGATAAGGATGCGGATATATTCTATGTGGCAGACCCCGCATCAAGTGTTCCTTCGGGAAGAATACCTCTTGACAAGTCTTCAATCGTCGGTGATACACAGGCTGATAAAATAGCAAATTTGTCCGCATACTGGTATGTTTCAACTCCCGAAGTAAAATATGAAAACGGAAAATTCACTTCTTCGGGTACTGTTTCAAATCCTTACGACCCCACACAGGATACACTGAGTTTTGATAAGTCAAAGACATCAATTAATAATTATTATGTCGTCAATTTCGATTCAACAAAAGGTGTTGCCGTAAGATATTATCCGAGCGGAAGCAGTTCTGTTGCACAGTACGTTACAAAAGGCACAATTCTTTATGTAACGGACAAAGGAAAAAATAATTTTGGCGCAGAATGGTATAAACTCAACTCGGGAAACTATATATTTAATACAAACCTGATATCATTCAATGAATATTCCGATGAAATCAAAAAATTCAATAATACAGCTGTTGCTTCAGCGGGTACATATAAAACTTCATCAAAGAACGGTACTGTTCTTGTAAGAATTGAACCGTGCGAAGGAAACAATGTTGTTGCTGAAATAAAAACCGATGAAATGCTTTATATCACACATTCGGGTGACAATTCAGCAGGTGCAAAATGGCTTAAAACTCAGGACGGACATTATGTAAAAGCCGTTGATATGACCTTTGTTTCAAAAGAAAAGCTTGAAGATTCACTTTATAAAGTTCAGCATACTCTTGTTACGGGTGAATATAAGTCAGAACCTTCGGAATCGGGAAGTCCGGATATTCCCGAAGCCGCAACAGGTAAATATAAAATCACCGCATCGGCACTAAATCTCAGAAAAGATGCCGTCAACGGTGAAGTATTCATAAGTATTCCCAAAGATACGATAGTTGAAGTTGTTGCAACGGCAGACGGTTGGGGAAAGACTACTTACGGCGGATATACGGGCTGGATTCTTCTTGATTATGCCGAAAAAGTTGCTGACGATGTTTTTAAAATTGAGTCAGTAAAAATCAGTTCCGATCTTGTTGAAACAGGGCAGAGTGTAACCTGTACTGCAACCGTAACGGGTTGCAAAGATCCGTTATATAAATTTACAGTATTCAATGATTCGGGAAAGAACGTTTTTGAATCTTTTACTTTCAGTCCTGTTAACACATTTTCATTCAGGTCATCAATCCCCGGTAATTATTATTTCTTTGTTGAGGTTAAGAATGCCGAGGGGCAGAAACTCTCATCTTTCAGCAGAAATTTTACCGTTCATGATAAACTCCAGATTGATTCGGTAAAAAGTAATGTTGATGAATATGTATATACTTCAGATGAAATAACATGGACCGTTGATGCGAGTGCTGTTTCTGCAAGTGCTGTGTATGTTTATTCACTCTATTGCGATGATAAACTGTTGTTTGAAACAGAATCACGTTTCAATGTGTTTTCTTATGTTCCCGAAAAAGCGGGCAAATATGTTCTTTATGCAACTCTTTCTGATTCAAAAGTTAAATCGGAAACCGTAAAAGCAGATGTTGTAACTGTTTTTGACAGCATAAAAATCGATAATATTGAAGTTCCCGTAACAGCTGTTGTAGGTGCAACAGTCCCGTTTACGGCGAATGCTTCGGGCGGAACAGGTGAATATCAGTATTGTTTCATTGTTTTTAAAGACGGTCATATTGTAAAGAGCGGTCTGTTCACTCCCGAAAAAAGTGATTCGATAGTGTTTGAGAACGCCGGAAAATACCTTGTCTTCTGTACGGTAATGGATTCAAGCAATATGATAGCTTCGGCTTTTTCTGATGAAATCAATGTTCTTGATGCTTTGCTCGGCGATGTGGACAGAAACGGTGTTATCTCTGCAAAGGATGCGAGAATGGTTTTAAGACATTCTGCGAAAATCGAGCTTATGGATGAAACCGCACAGGTACTTTCCGATGTCAACAATGACGAAATCATAAATGCGGCAGATGCCAGAAAAATTCTCAGATGTGCCGCTAAAATTGAAAGTTTTTAACATTGATTCCATGATTTTAAATATTCATTTAATGATGCAGTTGTAAAATGATTGTTGGGTGATTGATAAGTGAATATTGCTTTTTTTCTTAAACCAAAAATATCGGTAGCTTTTCTTTATAATGATTATACTATAAGACAGTCGCTTGAAAAAATGCGTCATTACGGATATTCTGCCATTCCAGTTATAAACAGGGAAGGCAAATATGTCGGAACTGTCAGCGAGGGCGACTTCCTGTGGTTTATTAAAGACTGTTTTATCAATAATGAAGATGTGAATCTGAAAACACTTGAAGAAATTCCTCTTTCAAAACTGCTGAAAACAAATATCTATAAACCCATGAAGGTAACTGCAGATGTTAACGAACTGCTTTCTCTTGCTACAAATCAGAACTTTGTTCCCGTAGTGGATGACCTCGGTTCTTTTATCGGCATTGTTACACGTCGCGACATTATAAAACATCTTACAGAAAAACAATAATAAAAATGAACCGAATGCACAACAAGTGCAATCGGTTCTTTATCATAGAATATATCAGTCGTCAAAAAGCGGTGTAGAGAAGTATCTTTCGGCTGTATCGGGAAGAACTGTTACAACAGTTTTTCCTTTGCCGAGCTTCTTTGCGAGCTTGAGTGCGGCGGCAACATTTGTTCCGCTTGAAATTCCGCACATAAGTCCTTCATATTTTGCAAGGTCTTTTGCTGTGCCTATTGCTTCTTCATCTGTTATAATGCAGATTGAATCATAGATTTCGGTATTGAGAATTTTGGGAATAAGACCGTCACCGATACCCATCTGGATATGAGTTCCGATGTTACCGCCTGCAAGAATGGCGGCATTTTCAGGTTCAACAGCCCAGATTTCAATATTAGGATTGTGTTCTTTGAGAACTTCACCTGTTCCCGTGATAGTTCCGCCTGTGCCTATCCCCGAACAGAAACCGTGAATGGGACAACCTGCCTGTTCAAGGATTTCTTTTGCTGTATGTCTTCTGTGAACATCAGGATTTGCCTTGTTTTCAAATTGCTGAGGAATAAATACATTCGGGTCTTCCTTTGCCATGTTAACGGCTGTTTCAACACATTTTTCAATGCATTCGCCTATATTGCCGTCATCGTGGACAAGGATAACTTCGGCACCGTAATGTTCAACAAGTTTTTTTCTTTCAATGCTTACCGAATCGGGCATGATGATTTTTGTTTTATATCCTTTTACGGCACCTACGAGAGCAAGTCCGATTCCCTGATTTCCGCTTGTCGGTTCAACAATAACGGTACTTTCATTGATTATGCCCTGCTTTTCAGCAGCGAGAATCATATTATATGCTGTTCTTGTTTTGATTGAGCCGCCGACATTAAGCCCTTCATATTTAACAAGAATCTGTGCGCTGCCTTCGGGTACTATTTTATTGAGTCTGATGAGCGGTGTACTGCCCATAGCTTTTAATACGTTATCGTAAATCATAATTACACCTCATGTTTATAAGAAAAGGTAATTAACTCTGCACTAAAAATAAATTATAATATTAATTTTTCTGTTTGTCAATTATATAATATGTTAAATTTTGAAAAGAGTGAGAATTTTGAGTAACTTAATAATGAAAATCAAAGAATTTATGCAGGGCAGAAACGGTATTGATAAGCTTACTTTCGGTATTCTTGCGGTTTATTGTGTTCTTTCTGCCGTTAAAATATTTTTCATCGGTAACAAATGGGGTACTGTTATTATAAGTGTTCTGCAGTTTGCCGTAATCGGTTACGGAGTTTTTCGTGTAATGTCAAAAAATCTGCAGAAAAGATATAATGAAAATTTTAAGTTTGAACAGTTTCTGAGTGCATGGAAACCTTACTTTGACCATCTGAAACTCAGAATAACATATTTCAGAACCCACCGTTTCAGAACTTGTAAAGGTTGCGGTGAATTTTTAAGACTGAAGAGAACAAGAGGAAAAAGACAGATTGCCTGTCCGAAATGCGGAAAAGAGCTTTCGTTCTTTATTCTGTTTTAAATAAGTTCCACGGATATTGTGAATAATCGGGCTCTGCTGAAAAAGTCATATTTTCTTTTGTAAACGGATGAATGAATGATATTGAATGTGAAAACAATGAGACATTGCATCTGTTGTCACGGCTTCCGTATTTTCCGTCACCCGTAAGAGGCATTTTTCTTGAGGCGAACTGAACACGGATCTGATGTGAACGTCCTGTTCTGAGTTCTATTTCAACAAGAGCATGGTTTTCGGCTTTTTTTAGTGTTTTGTATGTCAGAGATGCTTCTTTTACACCTTTACGCATTTTCTTTACAACAAAGACTTTGTTTTTACGTGAATCTTTGAAAAGAAAATCGGAGAGTTCATCTTCGTCCTTTTCGGGAACGGCATCAAGAACTGCAAGATATTTTTTCGTCAGACCGTCTGAAGCAATAAGTTGAGAAAATGCCGCCGCCGCTTTCTTTGTTTTTGCATAAACCATAACTCCGCCTACGGGTTTATCCAGGCGATGTAATGTGAAAATATCTGTCTGTAACTCCTGTTTTAAAACATACGGGAGACTTTCCGGAGTTGATTCTTCTTCCGAAAGCATACCCGGTTCTTTTCTGCAGATAACTATGTGCTCATCCTGATAAAGTAATTCTGTCATATTATTTCACCCGTGATATAATATCATATAAAGCAGATGTGCACAATAGATTTTTGTCATTTAATTATTATTGACTTAATTGTTTTATCGTGATAAAATAAAGCATATGAGAGGATTGATTAAAATGAAAAGAATTATAATGCTGTTGTCTTTTGTTGCAGCTCTTGTTCTCACAGTATTTATTTCAGGTGCAGAGCCTTATGAAAAGTATGAGATTCATGAAAATGTGAAAGCAGAAAATGTTGAATGTGATCATGAATATCCCAACGGCGGTGAATATATCGTTATTCCTGCTTCATGCACAAGAAAAGGCATGAAATACAGAACATGTGCAATCTGTGCTGATAATGAAATAATTGAACTTCCCAAAGATCCCGATAATCATGCCAGTGATCCTACAAAAAATCTTGTTTACGAAAAAAAGCCGACCTGTTCTGAAAGCGGTGTGGGTTATTATGTATGTCTTTCATGTAACAAGGCTGCAGAAACCGTTGAACTCCCGATTGACCCCGAAGCACATGTCAAAGACGGTGACTTTGTTGTAATCGAGAAAGAAACATGCAGAAAAAACGGCACAATGGCTCATAAATGTAAGTATTGCGAAGCATATTTTAATCATCAGACTATTCCTTCCGATCCTCTTGCTCATGTTATGACCGAATCATCAAAATGGGTTGTTACTCTTATGCCTACATGTGCCGAAGACGGTGTTGTTGAAGGCTATTGTGATGAATGTTACAATGTTGCCGTTACAAAAAAAGTTCCCGCAACAGGGGAACATACAGTTGATAATGAATGGTATATTGTTGCTGAGGAAACATGTTCTTCTGACGGTGTAAAAGCCCGTAAATGTACCGTTTGTCAGCAGCCCGTTGATGAAACTCCCATCCCCAAAGACCCTAGTAAACATATTTATTCGGAAGATTTTACTGTTGATGTGGCATCTACATGTATTTCACAGGGTGTCGAGTCACGTCATTGTATATATTGTGATGACAGAATTGAACAGACAGTTATCCCCGTTGATGAATTTGCTCATTCATACAATAATGACTGGATTGTAACAACTGAACCCACTTGTTCTCAACCCGGTTACAGACACAGAATCTGTCAGCTTTGCTCTGAAAAATCTGTTTCAACAATCATTCCTAAGACAGAGCATACTTACCCTGAAGAATATGAAATAATTCAGGAATCTGCTGACGGCACATCACTTCAGGTAAAATATATCTGTACTGAGTGTGGTGCGGAAAACATCACAATTATAACAATCGGTAACAATCCGGGTGAAGGCAATATCGGTGAGAATATTGACCCTGTGACAAAGAAATATATTATAAAAACTGTCGGAAATACTGTTGTAAAAGTTGATTATGATAAAATGTTTATTTCAAATGTTGCAAGAAATATGACAGTCGCTGATTTCCTTAGTAAATTCACAAACAGCAATGTTTTTGTTATTTACAATGAATCGGGTAATTTTGTAAATGAAGAAGAATATATCGGAACAGGTATGAGACTCAATTACGAAACTCCCGACGGCAATGTTACAAATTACTATGTCAGCGTAACGGGTGACATGGATTCAAACGGTAAAATAACAGCGGCTGATGCGAGAAAAATTCTCAGAGTTGCGGCAAAAATTGATTCAATCAACGGAATATATTCGGTAGCGGCAGATGTTAATCTTGACGGCAGTGTAACTGCGGCTGATGCGAGAAAGACCCTGCGTGTTTCAGCCAATATGGAATATTTTGAAGAAACTTATGTGTATTAACGAGAACGAACATATTGAATTTATAAATAACGAACTCAGACTCATAGTCTCGAAGGCTCACACCTTCGGGACTGATGCTCTTTTACTGGCTTCTTTCGCCGCACCGTCAAAAAAGGCACTTGCCTGTGATTTCGGTACCGGTTGCGGAATAATTCCGTTTTATTGGGTGAGGGAAGGTCTTTGCAAAGAGATTTATACTGCGGAAATTCAGGAAAACGGATATAACCAGTTGTGCCGTTCAGTTGAAATAAATGAACTGGAAAAAATAAAGCCCTTTAATTGTGATTTGAGAGAGCTCCCCAAAGAGTTTCCGAAAGGGCAGTTTGATGTTGTCACAATGAATCCGCCTTACACAAAGGTCAATGCGGGGATTGAAAGCTCAGCTGAAAGCGCAAAAATCGCAAGACACGGCATAACATGCGGTTTTGACGATGTGTGCACAGCCGCATCGAAACTTCTTAAATTCGGCGGCAGACTTTGTATGTGTATCCGTCCCGAAAGGCTTTTTGAACTGACGGTATCGATGCAGAAAGTTAAAATCGAGCCAAAAAGACTTCGTTTCGTTTCTCAGCGTGACGGTCTTGCTCCGTGGCTTGTCCTCGTCGAGGGTAAGCTCGGCAGAAATCCGGGTGTTATCGTTGAGCCTGAGCTTCATATCGAAGGTGCAGACGGCAAAGAGTCGGAAGAAATGCTGAAAATTATCGGCACTTACAGAAAATAAGAAAAGGATTTTTATAATGAGCGGAAAACTTTATGTAGTGGGTACTCCCATAGGTAATTTAGGTGATTTTTCTCCTCGTGCGGTTAAAACTTTTGAGGAAGTTGATTTTATTGCCGCAGAGGACACAAGAGTCACAGTAAAACTGCTTAATCACTTTGAAATAAAGAAACCGATGGTCAGTTATTATGAGCATAACAAGGCTCAGAAAAGCTCTCACATTATCTCCCGTATTCTTGACGGTGAGGACTGTGCACTCGTTACAGATGCCGGTATGCCTGCAATCTCTGACCCCGGAACGGACCTTGTAGCACTCTGCCACGAGCACGGAATTGATGTTGTTTCCGTGCCCGGACCGTCTGCCATAATTACAGCCGCCGCCATAAGCGGTATGGATGTGGGAAGATTCACCTTTGAGGGCTTTCTCACGGGTAATAAACCGAAAAGAAGAGAGCATCTTGAAGAAGTCAAGGACGAAAGACGCACCATGTTTTTCTATGAGGCACCTCATAAGCTTGCGGCAACGCTCCGTGATATGCTCGAATTCTTCGGTGACAGAAAAATTGCAATCATCAAGGAACTTACTAAAATCCATGAATCCGTTGAACACACAACCCTTTCCGAGGCCGCAGAAAAGTATAACGGTGTCAAGCTCAAGGGTGAATATGTACTCATTATTGAGGGTAAAAAGAAAGAAGAAACAACCGAAGACGAAATTGACGGTATAGCACTTGCAAAAAATTATCTCAGTGAGGGAATGTTTGCTTCCGAAGCGGCAAAAAGAGCCGCAAAGGAATCGGGAATGAAAAAGGGCGATATTTATAAAGCCCTTATGGAGGAATAATTATGCTTGAATCAATAATAGAATTCTGGTATCTTTGGGCAATTGTTGTTGTTCTGATTATTGTTCTTATTCCCGTTCTTATCAGAGTTTCAAAAAGAGTAAAAAAACGCAATGAAGAAACAGAAAAACTGAGAAAAGAGTTTGAAAGAATCAAAAATCTGAAAGAAAAATATGCTCATGTCACAAAAGAAACAGCAGAAAATGCAGATGCAAAGGAGCTTTGTGAGGGTGTGACAGCAGTTCTGCAGTATAAACTCGAAAAATCACTGACTCCTGATACTGATTTTGAAAATGAAGAAAAATGGCGCAGGGAAGTTTATGCTCTTTTCTGGTTTGATGAAGATGTGACAGAATTAAGCCTCTCCGATTTTTTCAGGCATAACGGTGAACCTCTTCCCAAAGAAGCCGTAAACGGAATTGAGAGCATCGGTTATGATAAAATTAAGTCTGTTGTCGGTCAGATGTATGCAATGTGCGACGACAAAAACGAAAATGTTTCATTTGACAAAGACAGAATTGCAGAATTTGATGAAAAATTCAGAAATGTGTATGACAGGGATGAATTTTTTGAACTTATAAAAAACTATATATCGAAAAATATGAATTAAGACTAAATTACAAGTGCTGAGAGCAAGGTGAATTAATCATTTTGCACTTTGTATTTTGCACTCGAAAAAAGTTGTTAGTTCAAAAAAATAATAACGTAGCCGTCGGTGAAGTTTGATGTTTTGCTTATAAAAAAATATTGATTTTGCATTGTATTTTGTATATAATAAAATTGAAAGAAGGTGAGATTATGTGTTCGCTGAATCAGTTGCAACTGATAACTAAGGAAGTCGCAAAACTGTCTGCAGAAACGCTGAAAGAAAAACTTGATTCCGTTATTCTTTACGGTTCTTATGCAAGAGGTGACTATGATGAAGAATCTGATATTGATATGATGATTCTTGCAGATGTGCCTGCAGAGGATTGTTGGAAATATACACAGGCTCTTGCTGACAGAATGACAGATACGGAACTTATGTATGACATCATAATCTCCGTTCATGTTGTTTCGGCAGATGTGTTTGCACAATATATGAATGACTTGCCGTTTTACAGAAATGTTAACAGGGAGGGAATCCGTATTGCTGTCTGAGGAAAGAATAACTTTATCAGAACTGAGATTTGAAAAAGCAAGAGAATGCTTGTCTGATGCGGCATTGCTTGCTGAAAACGGAAGTTATAAATCACTTGCGAACCGATCTTATTATGCAGTTTTTCATGCAATCAGGGCTGTTCTTGCTCTTGACGGTTTTGACAGCAAAAAGCACTCCGGTGTGATTGCAGAATTTCAGAAACAGTATATCAAAAACGGAACATTTGATAAAGAAATGTCTTCAATAGTGAGAAGGCTTTTTCTTGCACGTAATAACAGCGATTATGACGATTTTTTTGTTATTGCTAAAGAAGATGCTGTCAAACAGTATAATGATGCATGTCGTTTCCTTGATGAAATTGAGAAATTCTTGAAATCCGGATGTTAAGTGTAAACAGTCTTGCAATTCCGCTCTGTATGATTTGTGTTTAATAGAAATATGTATTTGTGCAGAATGATTTTGTGCGTTCTGCACAATTTTTTTATTTATTTTTATACACTCCATATTTTAATAAAAACTTGTTTTTTATTATTTATTGATTTATTATATAGATGTATAAATTTATCCTGAAAGGATGTTTTGATTATGGACAAAAAAGTAAGAATCGGTGTCGTAGGTTGCGGCGGTATTGCAAACGGAAAGCATATGCCCAATCTTGCAATGATTCCCGAAGTTGAAATGGTTGCATTCTGTGACATTATCCCTGAAAGAGCAGAAAAGTCTGCAAAGAAATTCGGCACACCCGATGCAAAAACATATACAGACTACAAAGAACTTATCAAAGACGAAACAATTGATGTTGTTCATGTTTGTACTCCCAACCGTTCACACTCATTTATTTCTATTGATGCAATGGAAGCCGGCAAGCACGTAATGTGCGAAAAGCCCATGGCAAAGACATATGCCGAAGCAAAGGCTATGTATGAAGCATCTGTAAGAACAGGCAAACTTCTTTCAATCGGCTATCAGAACAGACAGTGCGGTGAAAACCTTTATGCAAAGGCAGTCTGTGATGCAGGCGAAATCGGTGAAATCTACTACGCAAAGGCAGTTGCTATCAGAAGAAGAGCTGTTCCCACATGGGGCGTTTTCCTCAATGAATATGAGCAGGGCGGCGGTCCTCTTATCGATATCGGCACTCACGCTCTCGACCTTACTCTCTGGATGATGAACAACTACAAGCCCAAGATGGTTGTAGGTAACACATTCAGAAAGCTTGCAAATCAGACAAACACAGCAAACGCATGGGGTGACTGGGATCCCGAAAAGTTCACTGTTGAAGATTCAGCATTCGGCTATATCGTTATGGAAAACGGTGCTGTTGTTACTCTTGAATCAAGCTGGGCACTCAACGTTGCAGAAGCAAGAGAAGCTTGTTTCGTTCTTTGCGGTGACAAGGGCGGTATTGATACTCTTGATGATATCCGTGTGAACTACGTAAAGAACGGCAGACAGTGTATTGAAACTCCCAATATGGATTGTGGCGGCGTTGCTTTCTATGAGGGCGATTCAGATGACAATGCATTCATCGACCAGAGAATTTGGATTGATGCGGTTCTCGGCAAGCGTGAACAGTGCGTAAAACCCGAACAGGCAATGGTAGTAACTCAGATTCTTGAAGCAATTTACGAATCAGCAAAGACAGGCAAACCTGTTTACATTGACAATTAAGGAGAAATAAAAATGATGACACTCGGAATGATAGAATACTGGAGCGAAGAGGGATTTAAGCACATTGCTGACCTCGGACTCCATGCGGTTGAATTCTGCTACAATGAAGGCAATAATCCCGATGACCTTATTGCTCTTATTCCCGATATCAAAAAGTGGAGTGAGCAGTACGACGTAAAGGTTATGTCTATCGGCAGATGGGGCGCAGACAAAATTGATGATAACGGCGAAATTATTGAAGAAGAACTTAACAATTCATATAAACTCATTGATGTTTGTGCAGAACTTGGCTGTCCCGTTTTTGTTACAGGCGTAAATGAAGTTGAAGACAAGTCATTCTTTGACAATTGTGACTATGCTGTTGAATACCTTTCAAAGGTATGTGCATACGGTAAAGAAAAAGGCGTTAAAGTTGCATGCTACAACTGTGACTGGTCAAACTTCGTAAGAGAGCCCAAGGCATGGCTTGCAATTATGAGCCGTGTCCGTGACCTCGGCATCAAATACGATCCCTCACATTGTATCAATTCAGGTTCAGGCAAATACCTTGAAGAAATCAATGACTGGGCAGACAGAATTTATCATTTCCACATCAAGGGCACAATTAACATTAACGGTGACCATGTTGATGATCCCCCTGCAGGGCTTGATATGGTTGACTGGCGTCAGATTATGGGACTTCTTTATGAATACAAGTATGACGGTATGCTTTCAATCGAGCCTCACTCAGGCACATGGCAGGGTGATATGGGTGAATGGGGCATCAAGCTTACAATAAACTACATCGACCCGATGATTTACAAAGGATGATAATATGAAATACGCAGTACAGTTATATTCACTCCGTGACATGATTTCAAACGGAGATGATTTTCTTAAAATTCTTGAAGAAGTAAAGAAGCTTGGTTTTGACGGTGTTGAATTCGCAGGTTATCACGGCCTTTCAGCTGAAACAATCAAGGCAAAACTTGATGAACTCGGACTTGTTCCCGTCGGCTGTCACATCGGTGTTGAAAACTTTGAAGATGACAAAATTGAAGAAACAGTAAAGTTCCATAAAACTCTCGGTGTTCTTTACTGTGGTACGGGCGGTGCTCCTCACAGCACAGTTGAAGAGTGTGAACACGCGGCAAACCTTCTTGCAAAGGGAAGTGCTGCACTCGGTGTTCCCGCATACTATCACAACCACACAGAAGAATTCACTCCTCTTGAAAACGGTAAGACAGCAATGCAGGTTTTTGCCGAGAAGGTCAAGCTTGAGCTTGATACATACTGGAGCTTCTGTGCAGGTATGGATAACTACAAATACATCACAGAAAACATTGATGATATCATTCTTCTTCACATCAAAGACGGTATTGACGGCAAGCCCAAAGCTCTTACAGAGGGTAACAACGACCTTGATGCTGTTATCAGAGCCGCAAAGGACAATAACATTGAATGGGTTATTCTTGAAAACGATGACCCCGTGCCCAACGGTCTTGAAGATGTTACAAGAAGTATGAAGTATCTTATGTCTGTAAAGTGAGTAATTAATAATGAGAAATGAGCAATGGATGAAGGGGCATTGCCCCTTACCCCATTATATAATTCAAGCCGCAATGCGGCTTCCGACATTACTCATTAATCACTACTCATTACTAATTAAAAATATATGAGGTAATACTATGAAATTAGGTGTTTTTACAACTCTTCTGAGCAATCTCAGCCTTGAAGAGTCACTTAAATATTTTAAATCACTCGGTATTGAAGCTGTTGAAATCGGCTGCGGCGGTTACCCCGGCAATGCTCACGCAAATCCCGAAATCCTTCTTAACGATGCAAAGGCTCTTGATACATTCAAAGGTCTTATCAAGGATTATGATGTTGAAATCAGTGCTCTGAGCTGTCACGGCAACCCCGTTCATCCCGATAAGGCAACTGCAAAGTATTTTGATGATGCAATCAAGAATACAATTCTTCTTGCTGAGAAAATCGGCATTCATCAGATAAATACATTCTCAGGCTGTCCCGGTGACTGCGAAACAGCTAAATATCCCAACTGGGTAACTTGTCCCTGGCCCGATGATTTCGGCAAAATCCTTGACTGGCAGTGGAATGACGTGCTTATTCCTTACTGGAAAGATACAGTTGAATTTGCAAAGGCTCACGGCGTTGACAAGATTGCATTTGAAATGCATCCCGGCTTCTGTGTTTACAACACAGACTCAATGCTCCGTATCCGTGAAGCAGTCGGTCCTGAGCTCGGTGCAAACTTCGACCCCAGTCACCTTATCTGGCAGGGAATGGAGCCTGTTGCTGTTATCAGAGCACTCGGAGATGCTATCTTCCACGTTCATGCAAAGGATACAAAGATAGACAAGTACAACACCGCAAAGACAGGTGTGCTTGATACAAAGCCCTACGGTGACGAAATCAACCGTGCTTGGATTTTCCGTTCAGTCGGCTACGGTAATGATGAAGTTTACTGGAAGGATATCGTTTCAAATCTCCGTCTTGTAGGCTATGACCACGTTCTTTCAATCGAGCACGAAGACTCACTCATGAGCCAGAATGAAGGTCTTTCAAAGGCTGTTGAAATGCTTAAGAGAGTTCTTATCAAAGAAAATCCCGCAGAGATGTGGTGGGCATAAGAAAAAAGCACGCTTCGGCGTGCTTTTTTATATGGTTTTACTTTATTTGTATTTTATCTATTGAACGTGTATATCCAAAACAGTCTTTATATAAAGATTTTCCAACATAATCTTTATAATAATAACACCTGTCACGATAAAATTCATTCCAATAACTGATCATTCGGCTATGTCCGTATCTGAATTGAACAAGATTAATCATACATATTTTTTTAAATTGTGTAGTATCGGTATTACATAAATGTTTATATACAAGTTCCAATATTTCTACAATATATTCATCGCAAACTTTCAGAATATAGGGGATGACCCAATCCGGAATGTCCTGCTGCAAAAGTGCAGTAATGTGTTTTTCTCGTACAAAACCGTCACAAGATCGGGAAAAAATACAGTGATAGATTGTTTGTTCTAATTTGGAAAAATGAGCATTAGGATTATCAATGTTGTCTATCAAGTAGATGCGATATGGAAAAGTAATGGTTTCACCTGATGGAAGAAGCCAAGAAGACATCTCGGTGCTTTGAATAATTTCTATATTGTTGTATGTTTTTAAGCTAATTGCTTTCGAAACAAGAGCAACTTCTTTTTGGTATTCAATAGGAAAGGCATCAGTAAACATTTTATTCACCACTATTTTATTAAATTTTATATCAGGTGCGAAAACATACCGCATAATGATAAGTTTTACGAACTAAAAAAAATGTTATTTTCTGAATTTAAGAAAAATCGGGAGCATATACTTCTGAATAAATGCAACGGAGAATGCGAATGTAAAATTGAGAAAAACATTTTCCGTTTTAATTATTTTTCTTATAATTTCATTTGCGGTGGAGTCCTGCTTTGACTCCATCGCGTTTTTTACGTCTTCGTCTGCGATAATTTCTTTTATAACTGCCTTTTTTTCTTTTAAACTGAGTTTACAGTTATCAGCAAAAAGAACAGTCATGCATGAAACTATATTTTTAAGGAACATATAATCAGCCGTTGATTTATCTTCACAAAGTTCAGAGAAATAACGGTTTATTTCTTTACAGGCATCGAATTTTTCGGGGATAAAGCCTGAAATCAGGCTGACTGATTTATCGATATTGTAATTATAAAGTACATCGGGAATTGTTATTACTCTCGGTGAGTTTTTCAGCACTTCTGCATTGAAAATCCTGTCTTCGCCGTATCGGTAATCTTTAAAAAGAATGTTATTGCTTAAAAGAAATTCTCTTCTGTAAACTTTATTCCACACCTGATTCAGAAGATTGTTTTTGTAATACTCAGAAACAGTGAAAGGTGAGTCGGATGAATAGGTTTTATCCTGAGCCTTACTGTAAAAATTCTGTCTGAAACCGAAAATGAGTAAATCAGTATCGTCTGTCAGATTTTTTGAGACGGTTTCAAACGTCTTTTTTCTGAAAGTATCATCGCTGTCAAGAAACATGACGAAATCGCCCGAAGCCTTGCTGATGCCTGTGTTTCTTGCATTTGCAGGGCCTGAGTTGTTTATTCTTTCTGTTACAATACAATTGTAGCTGTTTTTAAGGTTTTCTATTACTGTTGACGTGCCGTCTGTTGAACCGTCGTCAATGATAATGATTTGTGTGTCCTTAAAATTTTCAGCAACCGAAAAAACGGCTGCTGAAAGAGTGTCTTTACAATTGTATGCAGGAATAATTACGCTTAAAAGCATATTTTTTCCTCCGTTATTTATCAAAAAGTTCGTAAAGGCTGTTTTTGATTTTCAGATTGTAATAATCAAGACTGTCAAAATGCTTTATATGCTTTTTCTGATTGACTATTGATTTTACTATATCATCCGAGCCGACAATATAGTCATTGTATTTTTCAAGATGCTTTTCAAAAATAAGGTCAAGCCCGAGTGCTTTTGCTTCCCAGAGTACCATGCCCTGACCTTCATGGCGGGAAGTAAGGATTAGAGAATCCATTTTTGCCATATAAGGATAAGGATTTTCTGCGGCAGGAAGAAGTGTTACAAAATCATTCAGTTGCAAACCTTCAATCTGTTGCTGTATTTTCAGTTCTTCGGGACCTGAACCGAGCAGATAAAGATGAATATCTTTACGTTGTTCAACAGCTCTTGCAAAATAATCAAGCAGAATATCAATGCCTTTCTGATGAGTGAATCTGCCCACAAAAATGAAGTTCGTCAAATATCTGTCAACATTAAAGTCAATCACTTCACGGCTTTTATTAAGAATCTGAACCGTGTTTATGATGTTGGGTATTACGGTAATTTTTTTATTTCTTATGCCCGTTTTTTTTATGAAAGGCTGTACAATACCTTCCGATACTGCAACAAACTCATCATAATACTTATATTTATCTTTGAAAGCAGACCAGAGTATTCTGTATTTGAGTGAATTTTTGTGTTCGATTTCAATATCGTTATGAATCCACATTATACGCTTTTTTGCTTTTATACCGAGAGTACATAAAGCACATTCGTTGCTGTAGCTGTTGAAATCAATTGCAAGATCATATTCTTTATCAGGCAGATCATATGTAAAAAGATTTCTCAGAGTGTTGAATTTTACAATTCTGTTAAGATAAAACAGCGGACGTATAATGTAGATATTGATATTCTTAAAATCATCTACAGAGCATATTTCAGGCTCGGCAAAAAGAAACAGGTCAACTTCATAGCTTGACATATCCATGTTTGTAAGCATATTGAGAAGTGAGCGCTGAATCCCGCCGATTGACATATCTTTCTGAAATATTGCTATCCGTTTCATCTTAAGGGAAATACTTTACTGATCATTTTCTGGTTGCCGAAGCCTGATGCCATGTCAAACCAGAGCATCTGAACATTGTTATCCTTATCAAGAAGCTTGATGATAACTTTCTTGTTGTTATCTGTATAGTTTGCATCAAGAATTGTGTATTCTGACTTTCTGAAGAATGTCTTTACAGATTCGATATCATCGGGATAGTATTCTTCCATGTTGTCGGAAACGAAAAGAACGTCACCGCAGATGTGATTGATGAAACCGAGAAGGACTTTCTGGTCTGAATCAAACTTGAGGTTTGTGTATCTGAAGAAGAATACATCGGGGTCATTTGTGAAAACTCTTCCGTTGAGCTGACGGCGGAAGATTGAGTTGTTGATAGCATTCTGAGCTGACATGATTTCGTTGTTTACATGGAGTGTGTTGTAAATCTTGCCTTTGTAAGTAAGGTCAACGTCACAGCTGATACGGCATGCATCAACCTTGCCGAATGCGGCACCGAGAGGAACACCGCAACCGAGAATGAGCTTGTCACCGCAGCATTCACGGAGGAATTCCATAGCTTCACACATGATTGTGCCTCTTGATTTGCCGTTTCTGGGGAACATGCATTCGCTGTAAAGGAAGTCGAGCTTAACCATGTCATAGCCCCAGTCGTTGAGGATAACATCAAAGAAATGCTTTATATATTCTCTTACTTCGGGATTGTAGATATCAAGTGTATAAGCACCGCCCCAACCGACACAGCCGAGAATGGGCTTGCCCTTTTCGTCTCTGATTACCCAGTCGGGATGTTCTTTGAAAGTTCTTGATTTTATCTGAACGCTGAAAGGAGCAATCCAGATACCTGCCATGTAACCCTTGTCATGGATGCGCTGTGCAACAGCTTTCATGCCGTCTGGGAATTTTGCAGGGTTGGGATCAAGCCAGTCACCTACAAATGTTTCATAACCGTCGTCAATCTGGAAAATGTTTGCTTCTTCTTTGCATACATCCATTGCATCAAGGTCACGGTAGATAATCTTCTGATCGATTTTCTGGAAGTAGTTATACCATGATGTGTAACCTGCAAGATGATCAATCTTGGGCTTTTTAACACCCATGAGTTCAAAATATTTATCAAATACATAATTCTCATCGCCTCTGAGAATTACAATATCAAAAACGGGATAATCGCTGTCGATAACAACACCTTCAACGTCTTTTTCAACGATGAATATGCCTGCGTTCATATCAACCTTGAATATTGTGTAACCCTGTTTTTCCGAAAGAGAGCCGAGGAAGAGGAAGTTGCCGTCATTCTTGATATATGTATAGCAATGGCTGCGGAAAACACCGGGGATTTCCTTGTCTTCACAGAACCATACGTCACTTGATGTGCCTGAAAGCTTGATGAAAGGATACATTGCAGCAAGTTTGTTTATGCCTTTGTGAACATCATTCTTTTTGTATTCTCTTGAAGTTGTCCATGACTGATAACCGTTTGCAAAGAACTTGTCATCATCATCGAATTTGTGGTCAAATTCAAAATAAAGAGTTGTAAGCTCAACCTTTGCTTTGGGCTTGAGTGTGAGCTTGATTACATCGTCATTTACAGTATATTCGGCATCAAGCATCTCGGAATAATTGCCTGTAAGACCATATTCTTTACCGTTATGTTTGTATTTACAGATTAAGCGGACATCCTGCATTTATATCGTCTCCTTAATTTTATTTTCTTAATTAATATTATGCATTATTTTGATACTGTTGTCAAGGCTGACGCCAGAAATATGAGAATGCTGTATTATAGAGATTTTTCAGGTCATAATATCTGCCGTATTTGTCAGGACAGTTATAAACAACGGCAACAAAGGTTTTTGTTTTTCCCGTGCTTTCAATTTTTTTCTTTGCAACTGTCACAAGGCATTGACCTGCCTGAGAATGTGAGCCTGTTTTAACACCGACCATATAGGGGTAATATCTGTCGCTGTAAGGATTGATTGTTTCGTTTGAATTTGAGTATGAATAGCTTCCGCCTGATTCAAAGTAAGCTGTTGCCCACGGCTGTGAAACAACATCTCGTATGAGTTTGAATGAGTAAGCTTTTGTAGTCATGATAACCATATCATAAGCTGATACATAATGGTTTGAGTTGGGGAAACCGTCGGGATTCATGAAGTGTGAATCTTTCATACCGAGGCTCTTTGCGTATTCGTTCATCATTGCAACAAATTTGTTGAGAGCCTGTGAAGCGGACATATTATAGTTGCCCGTAGCTTTTCTTGCTGTGTGAACCGCAATTGTATAAGCGGCATCACAACCTGATGGAACAAGAAGGCATTTGAGAATTTCTTTGAATTTTATACGCTGTCCCTGATAAAGTCCCGAACGGCTTGTGTTCCAATGAACAAGATTCAGTTCGCTGCCGACTGTCAGGATATCATCACCCGAAAGATATTCACATGCAAGAGTTGCCGTTACAACTTTTGTTGTGCTTGCGGGGTGGCAGGGTTTATGCATGCTTTTACCGTAAAGTATTTTGTCATTATCATAGTCATAAAGACATGCGTAACGGGCATAGCTTGTTGAGAACTTATCGCTTATTTCAACTTTGAATTTTCTGTTCTTGTCTGTAACAGGCTGCTGAGGCAATTCGTTTGGCTTGGGTTTTGCGTAAGGGTCAAGTTTTGCCGCAACACGAAGAACATATCTTGCATCTGCCGCCGTGATTTTATTATCTGAATTATAATCGGCAAGTTTTTGCTGTTCTTCAGTAACGGAAACCAGATGTGAAGCAAGTCTGAGAATTGTTCTTGCATCTGATGCGGTAACAGAACCGCTGCAGTCGATGTCGCCTTTTTCGTAGACGGGAGCAGGCTTTGTTGTCGGTTCGGTTGTTTCGGGTACTGTAGTTTCGGGAACCGTGGTTTCAGTTGCAGTTGTCTGAACTTCTGTTGTTGTTTCTTCGGCTGATTCAGTTTCGGAAACGGCAAAAACAGGAATGTAAGTGCTTGCCAGAATGACTGCAACAATGAATATTGCAGTCAGAGAACGAAATATTCTTTTCATAATATGACTCCTTTAATTCTTTGTGAGAAGAATAATATTTTCAATATGTCGTGTGTGCGGAAACATGTCAAAAGGTCTGCATGCTTTGACTTTATAACCGTTTTTTACAAGATGATGCACGTCTCTTGCCTGAGTTTCAATGTTGCAGGAGATGTATACGATTTTTTCGGGGGAGAGAGCAATTGCCGCATCAAGGAATTCCCTTGAACAGCCTGCTCTCGGAGGGTCTGTGAACAGAACATCAATTTTTTCGCCGTCGCTTGCGAGATTCTGCATGAATTCACCCGCATCAACTGCAAAAAATCTTGCATTTTTTATATTGTTGAGTTTTGAATTTATAATTGCATCTTTAACTGCATCTTTGTTGATTTCGGTGCCGATGACAGTTTTTGCTTTGTCCGAAGCGGCAATGCCGATTGTGCCTATACCGCAGTAAGCATCAATGACAGTTTCTTTACCTGTAAGCCCTGCAAGGTGAATTGCACAGTTATAGAGTTTCTCGGTCTGTACGGGGTTTATCTGATAGAATGACTTTGGTGAAATCCTGAATCTCTTAGAGCAGAGGATATCTTCTATGTATCCGTTGCCGTAAAGCACTTTCTGTGCATCACCGAGCACCATGCTTGTGAATTTATTGTTGATATTCTGAACGATAGTTGTGATTTCGGGATGAATTGAAATGAGCTTTTCGATGAAATGGTTTTTCCCGGGAAATACGGGAGTTGATGTGACCATTACAACCATTACTTCACCCGTTGCAAAACCGCGTCTGATAAGTACATGCCTGAGGAAGCCTTTTTCGGTATGCTCATTGTATGCCGTAAGTTTGAAATCTTTCAATAATTGTCTTATTGTGACAATAATACTGTCTGCTGTTTCATCTTCGAGCAGACAGGAATCAATTTTTACAATATTATGGGTGCTTGACTGATAAACGCCCGAAATAATCATGCCGCTTCTTGTTGTACCGAAAGCAGCACTGACTTTGTTTCTGTAATGATACGGATTTTTCATGCCTTCAATGGGGGCTACGGTGCAGTATCTGCCGAAAAGCTTTACGACTGATGCCTGTTTGAAGGCTTTCTGTCTGTCGTAGGTCATATTCTAAGCTGACATCCGCCGCATTTTCCCGCAACAGGGCAGAGAAAATCATTTTTTTTCTTGTTGTTTTTCATGTTTTTTATTCCATTCAAAAAATATTATAAATAATATAACATATAATAAATATTTTTTCAATTAAAAGAATTGAAAAATTTATCGTCATGTGTTACAATATTTTAAACTCTAACATGGAGGTTCATTTATGAAATACACATTACAGAAAAATAATTACAGAAATTTCAAGATTTTCAGGGATAATATAACAGAACCCAGAGCATATTTTATCCCTTTCGGTAAACTTTCTGATGCAAAGAATACCGATGTCCGTCAGGAAAGATATTCCTCAGATATCGTTACATGTCTTTCAGGTGAATGGGATTTTAAGTTCTATCAGCACAATGCAAAGGTGCCTGATATTTTTGATACATCATATATAAGATTTGATAAAGTTACGGTTCCTTCAACATGGCAGAGAACAGGCTATATGGAGCCCGTATATCTCAACTGCCCCTATGAATTCCAGCTTCCTCCTCCCGCAATTCCCGAGGATATGACAGCAGGTGTTTACAGAAAGAAATTTGATATTTCAGACACATCGAAGAAATATATCCTTACATTCCTCGGTGCGGCAAATAATATTGAAGTTTATGTAAACGGCAGTTATATCGGCTATTCCGAGGGTTCTCACAACACGGCTGAATTTGATATCACAGAAAGAATAGTTGAAGGAACAAATGAGCTTGTTGTTCTTATGTACAGATGGTGTACCGGTACATACCTTGAATGTCAGGATATGTTCCGTGAAACAGGTATTTTCAGAGATGTTCTTCTTTCTGCTTACGGTGATTCATATATCTATGATTATCAGGTTTCATCAGTTAAGAAAGACGGAAAATATGACATGACATGTGATGTCGAAGTTCCCGCATACACAGAAGGCTGTACCGTAAAGGTATCACTTTTTGACGGTGAAAAAGAAATTGCTTCGGAAGAAAAGAAGGTTTCTCAGAAGATGCAGTTTACATTTGCAGGTCTTGACGTTACAGAGTGGAATGCCGAAATTCCTACTCTTTATACTGTTTTTGTCACACTTTACAAAAACGGCGAAGAAGTTATGTCACTTCGTTCATACACAGGCTTTAAGACTGTTGAAATTATCGGCAATGTATTTTATTTCAACGGTAAGAAGATAAAGTTCAAGGGTGTAAACCATCATGATTCACATCCCGTTACAGGCTATGCAATGAGCCTTAAAGACCTTGAAAAAGATGTTGTGCTTATGAAGGAGCTTAATGTAAACTCCGTGCGTACATCACACTATCCTCCCGATCCGTTCTTCCTCACACTTTGCGACCTTTACGGTCTGTATGTTGTTGACGAAGCTGACATTGAAACACACGGTGCATGGGAAGTATGCAATGAAGATGATAACGGCATCAGCCATGACATTAAATGGCAGCATCACTATGTTGACCGTGTTATGAGAATGTATAAGCGTGACAGAAGCCATACATCGGTTACAATGTGGTCACTCGGTAATGAAGCAGGCGGATACAAATGTCAGGATAAGTGCTATGAATACCTTAAATCAACAGGCACTCCCATCCCTGTTCATTACGAAGGTGTCTGCAGAACAAAGAGAATTGCATATGATGTAGTTTCCGAAATGTATCCCGACCATGAAGAAGTAAAGCAGGTCGGTGAAGGTGTATATGACGGCAAAAAGGGCAAGCATGCAAATGTAGTCCGCGGCAGTAAGATGAATGTCCGCAGACAGTATGCCGAAAAACCCTATTTCCTTTGTGAATATGTTCACGCTATGGGTGTAGGCCCCGGCGGTATGGAAGAATACTGGGATTTATTCTATAAACACGATAATCTTATGGGCGGTTGTATCTGGGAATGGGTAGACCATGCGGTTTATCATGCTCCCGATGACCCGAAATACCCCTATCAGTACACATACGGCGGTGACCATAAGGAAAAACGTCACGACGGCAATTTCTGTGTTGACGGTCTTATGTATCCCGACAGAACACCTCATACAGGTGCTCTGCAGATGAAGGAAATCTACCGTCCCGTAAGAGTTACCCATAAGGACGGCAAGGTGTTCTCATTCACTAACACAAACAGATTCAGAAGCACTTCATATCTGAGCTACAAATGGGTCCTTGAAAGAAACGGCGTGGCTTTCGATAAGGGGGTTCTGAATGTAGATATAGCTCCCGAAGAAACAGTTGAAATCGAGCTCGGTTACAAGGATATCAACACAGAAAATGATTTCATCATCAACTTCATCTGCTTTGACGGTGACAGAGAAATTTCAAGAGAGCAGATTGTTCTTAACGATGTTTCCGTAACATATGAACTTCACAAAACCGGAAAAATCGGTATTGAATCAGACGGCAGAAAAGTCCGTGTTCATTTTGACGGCGGCACAGCTCTTTTCCGTGCAGATAAGGGCAGACTTGTTTCATTCATAAAGAACGGAAAGGAATATATAAACCAGACTCCCGCAGGCGGGAAGAAGGGCTTTGTTCCCAATGTATTCAGAGCTCCTCTTGATAACGACAGAAACATTGCAGAGGACTGGAAAAAGCTTGGTCTTGATGCAGTTGAACCCGTGCTTGATGCGTTTGATGTATGTCTTGACGGCAACTGTGCATCAGTTATGGCAGTCTTTAACCTCAAGGGTGCAAAGAAAGACCTTTTTGAGTGCATGATTGACTATACAATTTCTCCCATCGGTGAAATGAAAGTAAGAGCAGTCCTTAACAAGGTCATTGATGAAAAGATTGAACTTCCCAGATTCGGTATGACGGTTGAACTTCCTGAGGAATTCACTCAGGTTGAATATTACGGCAGAGGAAAAGCCGAAAATCTTCCCGATTTCCTTGCTCAGTCTCCGATAGGTATTTATAAATCAACCGTTCATGATATGCACGAGCCTTACATTATGCCTCAGGATAACTCAGAGCATTGCAATGTAAAATGGCTTGATGTTTCAGATAATGACGGTCATTCAATCCGTGTTTATGCAGAAGAAAGATTTGCTTTCAATATTCATGATTACACTCAGGATAATCTTTACAAAGCAAAGCATCAGGAAGACATTGTAAATGTTCCTTCTTCAGTCCTTACAATTGACGGTTATGTCAGAGGTACGGGTACAAACAGCTGCGGCCCTGCAACACTCCCGCAGTATGTAATCGACGAAGACAGCATGCTTATCTATGAATTCACTGTTGTAACGGAGTGATATAATGTCTGAAATAAGAATTGTTAAGGGTGACCTTGTAAGCAACCTGAGAAAAGATGTATTCTCAATTGAACAGGGTTATCCCGAAGAAAAACTTTTTGACGATAAAGAAAATTCAGCCGATTTTCTTGCCTGTTTTGATGCAGGCAAGGCAGTCGGCTGCGGCCGTTTCTTTAAAGAGAATGAAACGGACTGGCATATAGATAATATTGCGTTCGGAAAAGAGATGCGAGGAAAGGGAATGGGTAAAAAACTCGTTCTTGCTCTGTGTGACGAATGTAAGAAAAAGGGTGCTGAGCGTGTTACCGTAAATGCCAGAGCGGATGCAGTCGGATTTTATGAAAAATGCGGTTTTGCAGTCTGCGGATGTGAATTTGTCGATGAAAATTTCAGCCGTGTGCCTATGGTGAAGTCCTTTGAATTTGACAACTGCAGCTATGTTATGACTGAAACCGGTGTAGAGGCTTATTATGTAAGAAAAACATTTGACTGCGAAGATGTAGTATCTGCTAAAGTCAGAATTAATGCTCTTGGGTTTGTTGAGCCTTATTTCAACGGCGAAAAACTCACTGATGAAATGTTTATTCCCGCATGGACAAACTACGAAAAGCGTGACCTTTCAGAAGTGTCATTCCCCATTTATGACACAATGACTCAGAGAAGATATTATCTTGAATATGATATAACGGATAAAATTGCCGATAAGAATGCACTTGTTCTTCATATCGGTAACGGCTGGTATTGTCAGACTGAAAACGATGCCGAAAGAATGCCCAAATGGGGCGACCCGAAAGTTATTTTCAAAGTCATTCTTACAATGAAAGACGGCTCTGTCAGAGAAATTAATTCCGACAGAACAGCTCTTTACAAAACAAGTTTCATCACCCGTACAAACATCTATCTCAACGAAACTATGGACGGCAGAAACTACGATGAAGCTCTTCTTTCTGCAGATTATGATGATTCATCATGGCTTCATGTCAGAGAAACAGATGTTGATCCCTGCGTTATGGTAAAACAGTTCTTCAGCGGTGATAAATACGATTTCAGTATTGAGCCGAAGCTGATTGCCGATGATGAAAGAGGCAAGCTCTACGACCTTTGTGCAGATGAATCGGGACTGTGGGTTATCCGTTTTGATGACGATGCAAAGCCCGGTGATGAAGCAATTGTTGTATTCTCCGAAATAGCAGATGAAAACGGTGATTTCCGTCTCCGTCATACGGGCGGTGAATGGAGAAAACAATGCGACAGATATATCTGCGGTGAAACAAAGAGGGAATTTGCCCCTGTATTCACATGGAGAGCAGGTCGTTATATCAGAGTTACGGGTAAGGCAAGTCTTGTAAGATTTGATGTTGTCTATTCACCCGTACCTGTTACTGCTGAACTCACAACAACCAATGAAAACCTCAGATGGTTCTTTGATGCCTATTGTAATACGCAGAAATGCAATATTCACGGTATGATTCCCTCTGACTGTCCTCACCGTGAAAGACTCGGTTATACGGGTGACGGTCAGCTGTGCTCAGCAGCGGGAATGACCATTTTTGACAGCGAAAAAATGTATCGCAAGTGGCTTGATGACATTGCAGACTGTCAGGATATATATAACGGTCATGTTCAGCATACGGCTCCCTTCTACGGCGGCGGAGGCGGTCCCGGAGGATGGGGCGGTGCAATGGTTATCGTTCCGTGGAATTTCTATAAAAAATTTGGTTATAAGGAAATTCTTGCAAAATATTACCTAAGAATGAAAAAATATCTTGACTATATGCAGTCAAGATGTGATGACAATATCGTTATGAGAGAAGAAGAGGGTGGCTGGTGTCTCGGTGACTGGTGTGCTCCGAACAATATTAACCTTATTGCAGAGCCGTTTGTCAATACATATTTCTTTATAAAATGTTGTATGCTTACAAGGAAATCGGCTGAAATTCTCGGTTTCGATGACGATGCAAAGATGCTCGCAGAAAAAATCGGAGTTCTCAAAGATGCTTTCTGCCGTGAGTATTATAACAGCGAAACACATTCATTCCATGACGGTATTCAGGGTGCAGATGCATATGCACTTGATATCGGTCTGGGCGATGAAAAGACACTTGCAAATCTCGTCAAGCATTATGAAGAGCTCGGCGAATATGATACGGGTATCTTCGGCACGGATATCGTTACAAGAATCCTGTTTGAAAACGGCTACGGTGACCTTGCTTTCAGACTTATGACAAGTGACGGTGAAATTTCATTTGCGAATATGAAACGCACGGGCACAAATACCCTTTGGGAAAACTGGGACGGCTGTGATTCTCTTTCACATCCCATGTTCGGTGCGGTGAGTGAATATATTTTCAATTATATTCTCGGCATTAAGCAGACCGAAAACTCTGCAGGATATTCCGAAGTTGAAATAGCACCTGCAGATATACCTGTCTGCGGAGATATATCAGGCAGTATCATGACGATAAACGGAAGAATTTCTGTTGAAGTGAAATATGTTGACGGCAAAATGCAGTTTACATATTCTCTGCCTGAAAACATAAAACTGTATAAATAAATATAAAAGTGAGGAAACAGATATGGCTAAAAGAATGAAAGATTATCAGATATTCAAATGTCCCTTCTGCTCATGCGAATATTTTGATGACACAGCCCGTAAGGGAAAAACTATCGGTAATCCGAGCATCAAGTGTCCCAATTGCAAGCAAACGGCATACAGAAAAAATGTTTACGAACCTGCTCTGCTTGATGAAAACAGACATTTTGATATAAGATTTTCAGAGCTTTACGGTAATATCAGAACAGTTATAATCTGTCTTTATGCGATTTTCCTTTTCTTTATTCTCATTACAAAGGATTTTACTCTTGCAATGAGCTTTATTGTTGCTGCTGCAGTTATTTTCGGTCTTTACCTTATTATCAGGGTTGTACATAAGAAAAATTATCTTGAAAGTCCTGAATTTGAAGTTGAAATTTCCCGTTCTCTTGCCCGTCTGTCAGATGTGAACTATGCTATCAGAGTTATTAAGAATCAGGGAATTGATGAAACAAGCGTTTATTATTATCAGCTTCATCAGAACGGTAACGGTGAGTCATAATGAAAAAATTTATTGGTTCTCTTTTCCTTGTAATTGTGCTGATTCTGTCGGTGTTTTCAATCGGTGTATCGGCTGCCGCATCTGAAATTATAGATGCTGCTGATATCACCGTTAACATAAACACGGACGGAACTGCACGTGTAACCGAAAAATGGACGGTTTCATATATCAGCTCGTCTGATATGTTTTTCAGAAATTTTGATGTTTATTCATCATCAGGAAAAATGACACTTCTTGAAGATTATGAAGAAATCAAAGATATAAGTGTAAAAATTGACGGAAAAAATATTATTGAAGCCGACAACGGCGTAAACACTTATTCAGTTACCGAAAAGGCTGAAACGGTTGAAATTGCCGTTAATTGCCCTTCTGCACAGACTACAAGGGAATATCAGATTGATTACACTCTTACGGGAGCTGTAAAAAAGGTCGGTAATGATGCATGTTTTGCATCAATGATTCTCGGTGACACATTTATTTACACAAGCAACAATGTTTCCGTTAGTGTTATTTTCCCCGAAGGCACAAAGGATGTCCGCGTTCCCGAAGATGCAGAGGCAGTAGTCGAAAATAATAAAGCAACGTTCATATCAAAGCGAGTTTTTGATACATTCTCTGTTGAAGTTACCGCCGATGATGAAATGTTTGAAGACGGAGCATTGGTGTCTTATTCTCAGGCTAAAGACGGTCTTCATAAGGTTGGTAATTTCCTTAAAGAAATTATTCCCTGGGTACTTGCAGTTATCGGAGCTGTTCTTGTTGTAATATTTGTTCTTTTCACAGACAGACTTGTAAGAATGCCTCTTGAAAAAAGAGCAAAGAAAATAAAAAATGAAACAACATCACTTCCGTCAGAACTGACTCCGTGTGTGTCATATAAAATGCTTTGTCCCGCATCAAGGATAAGACCGAAAGCCGCATCAAAAAAGGTTCCCGTACTTTTCGGCATGGCAATTCTTGAATGTATTGAAAAAGGGTATATTATCGCTGACGGAAATGACCTTATTGTCGGCACACCTGCTGAAAAAACACCTGAATATATTGCAAGTGTTCTCAATTTCCTGAAAGTATTCAGCGATAAAAAGGGCAATAAGTTTGTTATTGATAAGTCATTCGCTCAGAAAGTTGCAAACGAATGCATGACAAGATATGATGTTATAACAAACTATCTTGCAACATTCTATACACTCATTCCCTCTGCAAATCATTCATTTTTCAGAAATGAAAAGAACAAGGAGCTTTATGAAAATGCATTCCTCGTAAAAGAATGTATTCTCAAAGAAAAGCATAAGACTGATTTCGCACGTGCACTCGGAATGGTTCTTTCGGGAACCGGTGCAGGTGATAAGCAGGTATTCTCACTTCTTTTCAATTCTGTAAATGAAAAGACATTCTCACCCGGCGGAAGGACAGGGGAGCAGGCTTTGTGCGAAGCTCTGCAGGCTATGTATAAAGTCTATACAAAATCTAAATAATATCAGTTGAAAGGAGTTATTTTATGTTTTCACCGCAGACGTTTGATTTTCTTATGGAAAATCGGTTTATGAACAGCAAGGAATGGTTTCTTGAGCATAAACCTGTTTATAATGAATATGTTTTAAAGCCTCTGACCGAGCTTGCAACCGAAATGGCTCCTTCAATTGAAATGCTTGACCCGACTATTGTCACAACGCCGAAAATCAATAAGGTGTTGTCCCGTATTTACCGTGATACACGTTATTCAAAGGATAAAATGCTTTTCAGGGAGTCAATATGGCTCAGCTTCAAAAAAGACAAAAAACAGTTTCCGCATTATCCCGAGTTTTTTGTTGTCATTACTCCTCAGAGGCTTCTTTACGGTTGCGGTTATTACCGGATGATGCCCGAAACCGTAAAAGCGATGCGTGAGCTGATTGAAAGCAATCACCCTGCGTGGCAGAAGGCATTGAGAGCCTATGAAAATCAGGATGTATTCACCCTTGAAGAGGACAGATACAAGCGTTCAAAATATCCCGGTTATCCCGAAAATATCCGCAACTGGGCAGACAGCAAAAACATCTGCTGCACAAAAAGTTCAGTTGATTTCGACCTTGTTTTTTCTGATAAACTCGGTCAGAAGCTCTGCGAAGACCTTGCGCTTATGAAAGATGTTTATGATTTTCTTGTTGTTTGTGAAAATCACGCAAGAGGCATTATAAAATATGACTGATTGTAAAACTCAAGTCCGTCAGCGTCTCTTTGAATTGCAGGATACTGATTATAAAGTGTTTCATTCAAAGCTGATGCCGACTGTTGACACAGACAGAATAATAGGAGTGCGTGTTCCCGATTTACGGAAACTCTCCAAAGAGTTATTCAGAGACGGTACGGGAATGCAGTTTATAAAAAATCTTCCCCATAAATATTATGAGGAAGATAATATACACGCATTTATTGTTGAACAGATAAAGGATTTTGAAATCTGTCTTGCCGAAACGGAGAAATTCATCCCCTTTATTGATAACTGGGCAACGTGTGATATGTTTTCGCCGAAAGTTTTCAGTAAACATACCGATGTTATTTTTGAAAAAAGCCTTGAATGGATAAAGTCGGATAATACATATGTTGTCAGATACGGTATAGGTATGCTGATGCGTTATTTTCTTGATGAAAGATTCAATCCCGATATTCTTCGGATTGTCGCAGCGGTTAAAAGTGAAGAATATTATATCAATATGATGATTGCATGGTTTTTTGCAACGGCACTTGCAAAACAGTATGATGATACGGTTGTGTTCCTGCAGGAGAACAGACTTCCTTTGTGGGTTCATAACAAAACGATTCAGAAGGCTGTTGAAAGTAACAGAATAGCCAATGAAACAAAAGAATATTTACGTACATTAAAAAAGTAGCTGAAAGGAATTCCTGACAGCTACTTTGTTTGTTTTAGTTAACCTGTACATAAAGAATTTCAGGTGTTGCTCTGAATTCTTTGATTTTAATTTTTATTCTTGTAGTTTCAACGGGTTTTGTGTGGCAGATTGCTTTGTGACCGATAACGGTGCCTTCGCCGAATTTTTTCCACTTACCCTTTACATCAATGTAAACTTCAAATTCTTCAATTTTCTGACCGTTGCGGATGTTTTCCTTGATAACAACCTTGTCGAACATCTGAGGCTCGTCAAATTCAATTACGATTTCAGGCTTTTTGTCCTTTTCGGAGGGGCACCAGAAAGTGTCATTGTCTTCTTTGATGTTTGATGCCTTGTAAAGACCGCTCAGCTCACTTGAAGCAGTGATTTTACACGGGTCTGTAAGAATGTTGTAACCGAAAATGACTTTCATTTCGTGGCCTGTGGACTCAAGAATCTGCAAATCCTGTTCATAGAGTCTGCCTCGTTTGTCGGGAGTGATGCCGAGCATCAGATTCATATTTGCGCCGACAGTTTTGTAATACCATGTGAGGAGCTTGTCCTTTGTCTTTGCAAGCATGTCATCGTCTTTTTTATAGAACCAATGAGGACGCATCGGAATTGAGACTTCACACGGAGCAAAACGGAATTCGGTTTCTTTTTTAATGAACTTTCTTGAGCCGATGTCTGTTTCCATCTGACCGTGTTTAGGTTTGATAACGGATTTGGGAACAGAGCCGTCTTCATTATATGTATATGAAGCGGGAACAACACTCCATTCGGTTTTTCTGAGAACACCTCGACCGTTGCCGAGCCATCTGCCGTCAGGACCTCTGAAAACAATGGCACAGTCGGGCTGATGCTCTCGGATGAGGGCATAGATTGCTTCGTAATCGATATAAGGCATTAAGTCATCGCATCTGTCATCAAGCCATATTGTGAAAAGCTCACCGTAAGACGTTACAAGCTCTTTAATCTGAGCCAAGAAAAACTTATTATAGCTATCGTCATTCTCTCTGAATGAGGGCTCGTGTCTGTCCCATACGGGGATATAAAGACCGAATTTAAGACCGTACTTTCTTGCCGATGCTCCGACCATTTTTACAAGGTCACCTTTGCCATCAAGCCAGTTTGAGCTTTTAACAGCGTAATCGGTAGTTTCAGTCTGCCAGTTGCAGAAACCGTCATAATGCCTTGCTGTGAGAACAAGACCTGACATGTTTCCGTCTGAAACAGCCTTTGCCCATTCGTCTGTATCGATGTTTTCGGGACAGAAAGTTTCAGGCACGGCAAAACCATCTCCGATATCCTTGCCAGTGAATGTGTTCATACCATAGTAAACAATGGCATAATACTCCATATCCATCCACTTAAGCTGTCTTTCCGTTGGCTTTATCTGTGATGCGATTTCGTAAGCTTTCATAATTGAGTCCTTAAATAATAAATTGTAGGGACCGATGCCCACATCGGTCCGCATGAATCATTTGTAACTTAAACGGACCGATGTGGGCATCGGTCCCTACGGAAATGTATTACTGTTTTCCTTCGTCGTTGTTTGTAGCAACAATATCAACGCCCGTACCGCATACGTTTTCAATGAAAACATCGCCGATTTTTACGGGAGCATCAACTGTTACTTTATTGATTTCTTTCATAACATCAAATATTGCACCTTTGGGAATGGGGCCTGATGTCTTGCAGGGTACAACGGGGTAGTTTCCGCCGTTTACCTTTACTGTTGAATGGATTGAACGCACGGGGTTTGTAACTTCTGTTCTGGCATATGCATCGCCACGCTTACAGGTGTTACCCGTAACAGAAACTACTTCGTCGTTTTCAATTTCAACTGTTATCTGACAGCCTAAAGGACAGGCTACGCAAGTCATATCTCTTTTCATTTTTTATTCCTCCACTCTGACCTTGATTGTGCTGTTCTCATTAAGAGTAGCAAGAATATCTGCGGGAATAACAACATTTTCCATTTCACCGGGAGCAAGCTTGACCTTTTTCTTTGATGAAATGACGTTGCCGTCAACTTCAACTGTGAGCTTCTTGTTCATATAGATAGCGCCCACACGGAAATAGAGCTTGATGTCTTCCTTTGATTTTATGTTTACCTTCTGAGGTACAATATATCTTACACCGTTTTCGGGAGTAGTATTGATGTAAACTTTTTCATCAGTATCTTTGCCGAGAATGTATCTTGCCGCACCTTCACCTGCAATCTGAGATTCAAGTGTAACATAGTCAACAAGGTCATGCACCTGAAGAACGTTACCGCATGCAAAAATACCTTCGTGGTCTGTTTCTCTCATTTCGTTAACAACGGCTCCGCTTGTGATATTGTCAATTGCAATACCTGCCTGCTTTGTCAGCTCGTTTTCGGGGATAAGACCGACTGAAAGCATAAGAGTATCACATTCGATGTATTCTTCCGTTCCGGGGATGGGCTGAAGTCTGTCGTCAACCTTTGCGATTGTGACGCCTTCAAGTCTTTCCTTGCCGTGAGTTTCGATAACTGTTGTTGAGAGCTTAAGGGGAATACCGAAATCGTCAAGACACTGAACAATGTTTCTTGTAAGACCGCCTGAGAAGGGCATAAGTTCGCATACAACCTTTACTTGAGCACCCTCAAGAGTCATTCTTCTTGCCATGATAAGACCGATGTCACCTGAACCGAGGATAACAACTTTCTTGCCGGGCATATAGCCGTCAATGTTAACATATTTCTGAGCAGTACCTGCAGTCATGATACCTGATGCACGTGTACCTGCAATCTGAAGTGCTCCGCGGGGTCTTTCACGGCAACCCATAGCAAGGATAACTGCTGTAGCTTTTATCTGAATAAGGCCGTCAACTGTATTAACGGCTGTTACAACTTTGTCATCGCTTACTGAAAGAACCATTGTGTTAACCTTGACTTCAATGTCTGTATCTTTCAGCATATCAATAAACTTTGCCGCATATTCGGGACCTGAAAGCTCTTCACCGAAGTAGTGAAGACCGAAGCCTGTATGAATGCACTGTTCAAGAATGCCGCCGAGTGTTTCTGCTCTTTCGAGAACGATGATTTTTTCTACACCGCATTCTCTGGCTTTGAGAGCCGCCGCCATACCTGCGGGACCGCCGCCTACAACAACAAGATCATAGTTTAACATCATTCTCACCTCACTTTGTTCTGTCAAACAGAATGTTTGAATTTCCGCCGAATTTTGTGATTTCATTTATATTGCAACCGAGTTCACGTGCGAGAATTTCAACAACCTTTGAACCGCAGAAGCCACCCTGACATCTGCCCATACCGGCTCTTGTTCTTCTCTTTACGCCGTCAACATCCCTTGCCCCTGCAGGAGCCTTGATTGCATCAATAATTTCGCCCTCTGTAATTGTTTCACAGCGACAGATGATTCTGCCGTATGCGGGATTATTCTTTATAAGCTCGGCTCTTTCTTCGTCTGTCATGTGTCTGAATCTTACGGGAGCCTCTCTTGTGTCATCGTAATCAGCTTTTTCTTCAAGACCGCCGAATACACCCTTTACGATTTCGCCGATGTATTTTGCGATTGCGGGAGCTGATGAAAGACCGGGAGACTCAATACCTGCCGCATTGATAAGACGGTTATTTTTTTCACTCACACCTATAAGGAATTCGTGTGCCGCCGCATGAGCACGAAGACCTGTGAAAGAAGTGATTGCATTTCTTGTGTTGACTGAAGGAACACTCTTTACCGCATATTTTCTTACATCGTTAAGACCTGAGTTTGAAGTTGCAACATTTGTTTTGTCGTCAATATCTTCGGCTGTGGGGCCTACGAGGAGATTGCCGTCAACTGTGGGAGAAACAAGAATACCTTTACCCATTTTGCTCGGGCATTGGAAAATAGTGTGGCTTACCGTGTTGCCGACAGCTCTGTCAAGAAGGAAATATTCGCCCTTTCTTGCTGTGATGCTTATAGTGTCGTCACCTGCCATGCGTGCAAGGTCATCTGAGAAAACACCTGCCGCATTGATGACATATTTTGCGGAAATTTGTCCCTGAGTTGTGTCAAGAACAACACATTCGTCAGTTGTTTCAACTGCCTTTACTTCGCAGTTTCTTATAAATTCAACACCGTTTGAAACAGCACATTCAGCCGCCGCAATTGTAAGCTCATAAGGACATACGATACCGGCTGTCGGAGCATAAAGTGCGCCGAATGAATCGGGGCTGAGGTTTGGTTCTTTTTTAAGGAGTTCTTCTTTTGAAAGGATGCTGATTTCGGGAACACCGTTAGCCTTACCTCTTTCAAGAAGGACTTCAAGATGCTTCATTTCATCATCTGAAAATGCAACAACGAGTGAACCGTTGTTTATATAGGGAACATGGAGCTTATTGCATGTTTCGGGCATAAGAGCACAGCCTTCAACATTCATTTTTGCCATAAGGCTTCCTTCAGCCGCATCAAAGCCTGCGTGAACTATACCGCTGTTGGCTTTTGTTGCGCCCATGGCAACATCGTTGCACTTTTCAAGAAGTGCAATTCTGAGATTGTACTTTGAGAGTTCTCTCGCTGTCATTGCACCGGTGACACCTGCACCGACAATTGCAATATCGTACATTTTTAATATCTCCTTTAAAATTTATTCATACATTATATATTATAACAAAGTGAGAAAATAAAATCAATAGTAAACAATAATTTATCGCTGAGCGATAAATTATTGTAGTGATATATTTTCCTGCGGAAAATGTGATATATCCGTCTGTGACGGATGTGATATATTTGCTTCGCAAATATGATATAATTTGCCTTCGGCAAATTGTTTCGGAAGCCCTTCGGGCTTGATTATATATAATGGGGTTTAAGGGGCTTGCCCCTTCCTTAACTCCTCACTCCTCACTCCTCATTCCTCACTCCTCACTTGCCCGACAAATTCTGATTTGTCAAAAAAACGGACACCTTCCGGCATCCGTTGACTGAAACATTACATGGGTAATTTAAACGCATATCCTGTTGCGATACCGACAACTGCGGAGATTACAATTATGAGTATGGGATGAACTTTTTTAAAGGCAAGAATGCTCATTACTGCAAAAAGGGCAAGCAAAATATAAAACTCATAACTTGTAAATATTGCTGCGGAGAAACCATTCGGGACAAATACAATCAATGCCATTGAAACCACGGCTGATGCGATAAGACCGACTGCAGCGGGCTTGAGACCCGACATAGCACCTTTTACAAGCTTATTTTTCTTGAACTGTTCAAACAGTTTTGCAACGATAAGAATAATAATGAAAGAAGGAAGAACAACACCGAGTGTTGCGCACACACCGCCTAAAAGTCCGCCGATATATGTGTTCATTCCGCCGGCAGTTGAACCCATCTGTGTGCCGACATAAGTTGCCATATTGATAGCAAAAGGACCGGGGGTACTTTCGCTGACAGCAATGAAGTTTATGAGGTCTTCAAGGGGTATCCAGTTACGTGTTGTCACTTCTTCCTGAATCAGCGGTAACATTGCATAGCCTCCGCCGAAAGTAAAAAGTCCTATTTTAAAGAAAGTAATAAAAAGTTCCCAGAAAATCATTCCTGTTTCTCCTTTCTTTCTTTAATGATTGAAGCCACAATGCCGAATATTGCACTTCCGATAATTACAAAAAGAACATTAAGGTCAGTAAATGCGGCAATGATGAATGAAAGAGCCATTATAATATAAGGAATAACTTCCTTTTTGATTTTTTTGAACATTGTCCACAGTGATTTGAGAATAAGTGCAAGAACACCTGCACGGATTCCGAAAAAGGCATATTTCACAGCCTGAATATCGCTGAACTGATTGAGAATGAGTGAAATTATTGAAATGATGATATATGAGGGGAGAACAACGCCGAATGTTGAACAGAATGAGCCCCAGAAGCCTGCAACCTTGTAACCGACAAATGTAGCGGAATTTATAGCAATAGGACCGGGGGTGGACTCTGCAATTGCGATGATTTCGAGTATATCGTCGTCTGAAATCCACTTGTGTTTTTCAACCGTTTCTCTCTGTATCAGCGGAATCATGGCATATCCGCCGCCGAATGTGAAAGCACCTATTCTCAGGAATGTGAGAAAAAGTGTGAGACATCTTTTTGCTTTTTCCATTGGTTTAATCTCCTTGAATTTTTTCCTTAAACAGTATATCAAAACGGAATTTATAAATCAACATTATTTACATAAAATAACTTAAGAAATCAGAATTTGTCGGGATATTTGAATAAACCAATCGTAGGGACCGATGCCCACATCGGTCCGCATTTGTCGAAGACAAATCGGAAATCTTTGATTTCCGCTAACCGACAAATTAATTCAATGAATTTATTGTAATATAACGGTGTTCCACCGTTATTGCTCCGCTACACTCCGCAATAGGACCGATGTGGGCATCGGTCCCTACAAAAATTACTTTTCTTTCAATAAAAGATCCCGACAAATTATTATTTGTATTGCTTGACAAAATTATGAATTTGTCGTAAAATTTAAGATGTATAAATTTAAAAATAAGGACTGATATTATGAAGCTTTCTTTCCGTTGGTACGGCAAAGACGATAAGATTACATTACAGCATATCAGACAGATTCCGGGTATGGATTCAATTGTTACTGCAGTATATGATGTTCCCGTCGGCGAAGTATGGAGCCGTGAGAGTATCGCTGAACTCAAACAAATGACAGAGGATGCAGGACTTAAGTTTGATGTCATTGAAAGTGTTCCCGTTCATGAGGACATCAAGCTTGGCAAGCCCACCCGTGAAAAATATATTGAAAATTACTGCGAAAATGTCAGAAGACTCGGCGAAGCAGGTGTAAAATGTATCTGCTATAACTTCATGCCCGTTTTTGACTGGACAAGAACTCAGCTTGACCATGTTCTTCCCGACGGTTCAACTTCACTTGTTTATTATCAGGAGCAGGTTGATAAGGTTGACCCTCTCAAGAGCGATTCTGATCTTACTCTTCCCGGTTGGGATGCATCTTATACAAGAGATGAACTCGCATCGGTTGTTGCAGAATACAATGCAATGACAGAAGAAGACCTCTGGGACAACATTAAATATTTCCTTGAAAAGGTTATTCCCGTTGCCGCCCAATATGACATCAACATGGCAATTCACGAAGATGACCCCTGCTGGAGCATTTTCGGACTTCCCAGAATCATCACTGATGAAAAGAATCTTGATAAATTCCTTTCTCTTGTTGACGATCCCCATAACGGACTTACATTCTGTGTAGGTTCACTCGGCTGTTCAAATAAGAATGATGTTGTTTCAATGGCTGCAAAATATGCAAAAATGGGCAGAATCCACTTTGTTCATATGCGTAATGTTGCTGTGCTTGATAACGGCTTTGAAGAGAGAGCACATCTTTCATCATGTGGAAGTATTGATATGTATGCCGTAATGAAGGCTCTTCACGATAACGGCTTTACAGGTTATGTAAGACCCGACCACGGCAGAATGATATGGGGCGAAACCGGCAGACCCGGTTACGGTCTTTTCGACAGAGCACTCGGTGCCACATATCTCAACGGGCTGTGGGAAGCAATTGAAAAGGGCAGTAAGGAGTAATAAAAATGAACGAAATTCTTAAAGAAATAAGCAAAATCGGTATTGTTCCCGTTGTTAAAATCGATAACGCAAAGGATGCCGTACCCCTCGCAGATGCTCTTATCAAAGGCGGTCTGCCCTGTGCGGAAGTCACATTCAGAACTGCGGCTGCAGAAGAAGCTATTGCACTTATGACAAAGGAATTCCCCGAAATGCTTGTAGGTGCAGGTACTGTTCTTACAACAGATCAGGTTGACAAAGCTGTTAATGCAGGTGCAAAGTTCATCGTTACTCCCGGTTTTAACGAAACAGTTGTAAAATACTGCGTTGAAAAAAATATCCCCATCACACCCGGCTGTCCTTCAACTTCCGATATTGAAGCAGCCCTCGCTCTCGGACTTGATGTTGTCAAATTCTTCCCCGCAGAAAACCTCGGCGGTATCAGCATGATTAAAGCACTTGCAGCTCCCTATGTAGGCGTTAAATTCATGCCCACAGGCGGTATCAATGCTAAGAATATCAACTCTTACCTCGATTGTGACAAGATTCTTGCTTGCGGCGGAAGCTGGATGGTTAAGGATACACTCATCAACGAAGGCAAATTCGACGAAATCGAAGCTCTTACAAAGGAAGCAGTTGCAAATATGCTCGGTTTTAAACTCGCACACCTTGCAATCAACTGTGAAGACGAACAGAAGGCAAAGGCTGTTGCAGATATGTTCACACTCTGTTTCAATTTCTCACAGAGAGAGATTCCCGTAAGCTATTTCTGTACAGATGAAATCGAAGTTATGAAATATAACGGCAGAGGAACAATGGGTCACATTGCCGTTAAGACAAACTATATGGATAAAGCCGTTGCTTATCTTGAGAGAAAGGGTATTGCTCTTGATTATGAGTCAGCTCAGTATGACGCAAAGGGCAACATGACATTTATCTATCTCAAAGAAGAATTCGGCGGTTTTGCTGTTCATCTTTGCCTGTAAACAATAATTTGTCGAGGTGCCCTCGACAAATTACAAAGTGAGGAGTTAGGAATGAGGAGTGAGGAGTGAAGGAAGGGGCAAGGCCCCTTAAACCCCGATTTTTAAATCCAAGTCCGCAGGACTTCCGAAACTCCTAACTCCTAACTTCACACTCCTAACTATCTCAACTAATTCTGATTTACTTAAATTTAAAAGTCTGTCTTCGGACGGGCTTTTTTTGTTTTTATTTTATAAAAAAATACAAAATATAACAGTCATATATATTGAAAATGTAAAATTTATATGATATAATTATTAAAAATAATTAAAGGAGATGATTGCAATGAGTGAAAAGTTTGACAAAGCCGTCACTACCGTGAAGAACTTTGCGACAGAAGTCAAAACTCATTGGAATACTCCGGCAGAAGGTAAATATGTTCCTTACAAAGAATATAAGGACGTAGTTATCGGTGTCGGCGCAAACTATGCAGGCTCAAAAACACTTGAGTATATTGGCTTCTGGTCAAGCTGTTTCCTGATTATGTACCATTACAAGTTGCCCTATCTTACATTCTCTGTTATAGGTCTTCTTAATATGCCTCTGGGTTACATCACAGCCCTTATCTGGTGGTATGTCTGTGATAACCTCGGTTTCCTGCCGAAAAAACAGGAAAGAAAAGTTTATCTTGTTTACGGACTTATGATGTTGTTCGGAATATCGACGTTGATTTTTGACTATTCAAGGCTTTTTGACCAGTCAGGTGCATTTATTACAATGCTCAACAGCTTTGAGGGTATGAATGCCACGGCATGCTTCAAGACGTTCGGTACGCATTTCCTCTATTCGGGCTGGGTAGGTGCAAGAAACATCTTCTGGCGTAAGAAACTTCTTCCCAAATACGGCAGATATAAATATTCACTCTATTGTGACGTTATTCCCAAGTGCATAATGGTTATACTTATCGGCTGGCTTCCCGTTTACAACATCGCTGATGTTGCAACGCGTGTCTGGGTTGCAAATCTTCTCTTTGCTACATATAACGTATTCGGTTTCGGCAATGTTCTTGAAGAATGTTCAAAGCGAATCAGCCCCAATCTTCAGGAAAGAATCCTTGTCAGAAGCTATCCCGTAAAGATTTCTCACATTTTCAACTCAATTCTCGCAATCATTCTCCCCGCAATTGTCGGCATGCTCCGTCATGAATGGGCAGATATCAACTTCTACCGTTTTGTTATCCCCATTACATTTATCATTTCAGCGGCATTCACAATGGGTCTTGCAGGCAGAATCAAAGAACGAATCCCTCAGCCGCCCATTGAAGAAAAAGTCCAGATTAAGTTCTGGGACGGTATGCTCGGTGTTCTCAAGAATAAATACCTGCTTATCAATACAATTGTAGGTCTTATCGATGCCCTCGGTAACGGTATGTTGCCTTTTGCGACAATCCTCTATTTCTATACATTCCGTCTCAGCGGTCTGCCTTATTCACTCATTGTCGCACTCATTTCATTCGCGGGTACTCCGCCTGACCTTCTTTCACCATATTTCCTCAAGAGATTTTCATATAAGCAGATTATGATTTTCTATCAGCTCAGCCGAGCAATCGGTAATGCAATTATTGCCGTTGCGATGTGGACTCTCGGTGATAACCTCGCACTCTGCGGCACAATCTGTATTATTGTTCTCTTCTTTATGGAAATGACAAAGACTGTTCCCACAACAGCAGGGCACGATATGGGTGTCAGAATCAACGACTATCAGATGTATCTTTCAGGTGAAAGACTTGAAAGCTTCGGCGGTATTTTCGGCTGGTTCACAGGACCTATCACAACATTCATCGGTCTTATAATTCCCATTTTCCTTCTCAAATACGGCTTCAACAGTAACTGGGAAATCCTTTTCTTCGACGGTTCAAGAAGAAATATTGTTGTTATTCCCATTATCGTTGATACTATCGGTTTCTTCCTTATGTCAATTCCTTATTTCTTCTGGGATTACGACAACAAGAAGCAGAATCTCGTTATGGAAGTTCTCAAACGCCGTGCGGAAGTCACCGAAAAGAAGGCAGAAGAAGAAGGTAAATCAACTGCCGGCAGTTATAAAGGATAAGAGGTGATAAGTTCATGAGAAAAAAAGACACAAAAGAAAAGAAAGAAAAAGGCGTAGTGCTTCAGGAAGAAATTCATCTTGATATTCCCGAAGACGAAATATGGACTTATCAGGTTGAAGGTCTTGCCGCACCGCACATAAACAAGCCTTATAAATACTATAACCTCAAAAAGGCAGTATTCGTTATTGTTATTCTCATTGCCGTTTCACTTTCAATGTATTTCAGTATTATGGCTCTGCAGAATGAAACATTTGAATACACCGAACTTGAAAATGGTTATGAGTTCACACATTTCGCTAACACGGGTTACCTTTATGAACTTGATATTGATTATGTTTCGGATATTGAGTACATTGCAGGCAACAACGACCCCGCAACAAACTTTAAGGTTGTTAAAGATGAATCAAAGCCCATAAAGAGAGTCAGAGAATTCACACTCAACTGTGACGACAAGATTAAAACAATCACAATCGGTCCCGATGTTGAATTTGTTGATGAAAAGGCATTCTACTCATGCTGGGCTCTGCAGAATATTGAGGTTGATGAGAATAACCCCAATTACTGCGATATTGACGGTGTTCTCTATGACAAGGACAAGACAGAACTTCTCTGTTATCCCTGTGATCACGACGAATATCTCAGACAGAAGTACGGCTATGAAGCAGAACTCTTTACTGCAGATATTACTCCTGAGTATGAAAGAGATGTCCAGACTTATGTTGTTCCCTCAACTGTCACAAGACTCGGCGCAATGTGTCTTAACTATGCAAACCTGAGAGTGATTTATCTTCCCGAAGGACTTACTGAAATTGATACTCTTGCTGTATTCAAACTTCACGAAAGAAAAAATGACTGGGAAACAACTCCCTCGCTTAATAATGTTTACACATACAAGGCTGACGATGTTGCAGACACTCATTTTACATCTGAAGACGTTTTGGGTGAAATTTATCTTTCACTTCCCGAAACAGTTGAATTTATCGGTTCTGATGCATTCAGCTATAATCAGAATCTGCAGTATATGTTCATCCCTGCTTCTGTAAAGGAAATCGGTCACCATGCATTCTGGGATACATGTTTTAAAGACGGCGGCGAAATCAAGGGCGTTGCAGTCATGAACGTAGAGTTAAGCGAAGAAGAGTTTGAAAAACTCGAAGTCGGCGATAACTGGGTTCCTCAGTATGACTATCTTCTCTTCAAAAAGAATATAGATATCGCTTATTCCGCAACACGAAAGTAAAAATTCAGGCACGACAGAAGTCGTGCCTGTGCTTTTTTACAAACAATAATTTATCGGGATCTTTTATTGAAGGAAAAGTAATTTTTGTAGGGACCGATGCCCACATCGGTCCGATTGCGGAGTGTAGCGGAGCAATAACGGTGGAACACCGTTCTATTA
>JAZSPR010000042.1:0-2119 GCA_045537555.1 Acutalibacteraceae bacterium
TTTTCAGTTCTAATATTTCTTTCTCGTAATCTTTTATGTGTCTGTAACTTCTGGGCATAAAATTTCCTCCTATGGTAGTTTCTTCAATTCTACCATAGGAGGTTCTTTTTTTCATTGTCCGTTTTTACTGGACCTGTTCAGCCGATGAATTATCATTGGCTTTTTGTATGAAATATCATATATGATTATACTATACGCTCCTCATCACCTGCTTCTGAGTGGATGAGGAGCGTATTTTGATTCTGAAACACAGTTTGGTCAAGTATAGTAAATTTCTCTTATCTTAACAGTTGTTGTATTTTTGTTAGCTGCAAAAATCTTCTTGCGTATCTTGAAATCGTGAAACGGATGAAGAATCAGCCAATCCATTTTCTGCTTGGCAGCAACGGAAAGGTTAAGCAGCTCAGCATAATCCTGCAGTCGGATAATATCCTTGTTTTCATATTTACGGTATTGTTTAGAAAGCTCACGCAGACAACGGTAGCTGATGCGAGTGTGGTTTTTAAAATAATCGCATATTGTACGCTCAAGGTCATAACAAGGATAACCTTCCGGAGAAACAGTTAACCCTATTTCAAAATGCTCCGGCTTTATATTGTAAATCTGCAAATCAACATCTTTTATAAACCTGCTGTCTGAGTGGACAAAACCTCTCGGAACAGCAATTTCATGTTCGTACGGTTTGCGTTTTCTGAAACCGTAAATATATAGTGCTTCACTCATACAGAACACACCCTGAGGTATGGCAGCGAGAATGACATCTCTCTCGTCGCTTATCTTCAGGGCTTTAATTTTGTACAGCCCGTGTTTAAGACGAATGATGTCGCCGTTATAGCAGAGCCGGTTAATACAGTATCCGCTTATACCTGCTGCTTTCAGTTCTTCAGTTGTTGCAAAGCCCTTTGGAAAATTCGTTTTTGTCAACTTGTCCTGATGATTCATACCACACCTTCTTTTACCCAAATTTTAACATAATTCGGTATTTTATTCAAGAGCAAATTGCAAATACTGCAGATAATAACGTTTATAATTATTAGAGTTAGATTATCAGTTATTCCTTGTAAATCAACACATATTAAGACTACTATGCTTTGTAAATATTAGACACCACGTCATTCTTACATATTTTAAGTGATTACAGAAGTCATTTGGAGTAAAAAACACAGCGCAAGTGATTGAGAAATCCCGTTTTAGTTCAACTGTCAGGGATAGAAATTGCGAAGGCGGTTGGATGAAATAAATCAAGAAGGAGTTAAAACGGTATGCACTTTCGGTCCAAACATATCAAACGGAACCAAATAACCTCGTAAATGACATGGTGTCATTGAGGTGTGCAGAAGAAGTTGTGCTGCGTTCGTTTGCGAAAAAGTGCGTACCCGATATGATCCGAACAGCTTTGTGTATATGCAAGGTGTTCGGAGCAGCAGTGAGAATGTCAGCGAAAACATTGCCTGTACCGGTGCTTTGTTTGAGCTGACACTTCTCACAGACACGGCAACTTTTCGAAAGAAAAGAGCCGGTCTTACTAACGGTTATTCAGGTTATTAACCGGAATAACCAGTTAGTAGGGCGAATAAACGGGTTTTCGTATATACGGAATTCGTTTTGGCGTTATGGTTTGCATCGACCTTAACGGATAGCTTGTTCAGAACAAGGTATCGCTTCAGGATGAAGCCCCCGAACAGTTTAACACTATTTTTTAGTGGGCGTTTTGGTAAAGTGACGTTGCTATGCAAAACACTTTCCGAATAGGGTTTTTCTGAAAATTCAGGGTGCAAAGATTGCGTAGTAATTTTTTTGACAGATTGGTTCAAAAACGCAGGCAATACTTTGTGTATTAACGAGTATTTTGGGACAATATGGCAGAAAAAGGGCACGCAAGATTTTGTGCAATGAGTTTTCCGAGAAGCCCAATACAAAAGAAAGGAGAAAAAGCCTTGAGTAAGAAAAAGAAACATTACAAGCAGAGCATTTCAGGCAAGCTCAGAAACGATGCTGCACAGCATTTTAAGCAGTACGAAAACAACGTAACAAGAGCGGCGTTTATCAAAAACTATGACAAATTCATCAAGTTCTGCCGTGAACAGTACGACTGCAAAACCAAGGAAGAATGTGCCGA
>JAZSPR010000120.1:0-28427 GCA_045537555.1 Acutalibacteraceae bacterium
TATTACAATAAATTCATTGAATCAATTTGTTCGTTTTGCGAAAATCAGAGATTTTCGATTTGTCTTCGACAAATACGGACCGATGTGGGCATCGGTCCCTACGATTGGTTTATTCAAACATCCCGACAAATTCTGATTTGCCTACAATAAAAAGCAGTCTTTTTTACAGACTGCTTTTATTATTTTATGCTATTTTTGAAATAAGGGTCATGAAGAACATTGCTATAACTTTGACAATATTCGGGAGCTTTGTGAGGTCAACTTCAGGTGATTTTTCTTCACCCGATTCAGGTGAAAAATCAATATCATCAAAACTCAGCTCAGCACCTTTGCCTTTGAAACAGAATTCAAGTGAGCTGAAATTATCAATAGTGTCATTCTTAAAACTTATACCGTAATCCACACCGTAAAGATACAGAGTTTCTATATCAATTTCAATTTCATGCCACTTGCCGTCTGCGGGAATGACAATGTTTTCATCCGAAGAAGAATACCACGCAACCGTACCGTTATAAAGTTTCAGTTTTTCAAAAACAACTTCATCGGCTGAATCGTTACGTACACGGAAAGAAATCTTTCCGTAATTGCCGTAATTCAGCTCCTCGCTGAGGAATCTTATAGCCGTAAGACCTTTCTTAACCGAAGTCATCGGGCTTATATAGAAATTTTCTTCTTTTGCTGTAATTTTAAGACCTTTTTCACCGCTGAATGCAGAATCTGCGTCAATAGTGATTTCCGCATTATTTCCCGACCAGGCATTGTATTCTGCTGTGTAAATATCGTCTTTAATGTGGAAAACCGTATCTGTTTCGCAGTCTGCCCACTGTTTTTCATACCAGCTCTTTGAGTTGTCGGTCATATTGACTGTAAAGGGGCTGACGGGAAGTGTTTTTTCACCGTCAAGAGATGCATAAAGGTTTGCTGTCTGATTGCCGAGAGCATAGGCATACGTCACGCTTACGGGCTCTGCCACCTTACTGCTGAATACTTCGATTGTGTCTTTACCCGTGATAACTGCATCAGCCTGAACATAGATATTGTCTTTTCCTGCAATCGCAAAGCCTCTGATAAGACCGTCAGCTACAAGTCCGTCACCCGTATTACTGAGTGTGACTGTAACTTTTCCGTTTTTCACTTCATAATTTTCAACCGTTGCAGATGTGTAATCATAACCGCCGCCGTAAACAAGACCGTTTGCGCAGAAAGCCATTCTTTCACCTATGGGCTGTTTTGTGTCGGGATGAATCGCACCCATTTCGCTGACATATGTCAGAGGTACATCATAAATTGAAACAACAGCTCTTGAATCAGCCTCTTTTTTCTGCATTTCAGCAAAGCCGATGTTCATATCAGAGAGGTCTGTACCGTTGGGTTTATGATACTGATATGATGCAAGCTGTGTCCATACAACGGGCAGAAGTCCTTCACAACTGAAATACTCTGAATATGACTTCTGCATAAGGTCAAACATCATTTCATACTGCTCGGGAGACTTACCGTATATAACATCCGTTTCACCCTGATACCATATCATACCCGAAGGTCTGAAATGAGTAAGAGGTGCAATTTTGAGATTGAAATTGCAGGTCATATCATAATAAATGCTTCTTTCGGCTTCATTCCATGTGTCTGCATCATAGTATTCACCGTAGCTTTTCAGCATACTTTTAACATTTTCATTGCCGTCAATGGCTTCTCTTGAAATCCACGAAGAAATCGCACTTCCGCCGAGAGGAACATTGAGAATACCCACGGGCATACCGAGTTCTTCGGTCATTTCTTTTGCAAAATAATATGCAACGGCACTCATTTCGTAAATTCTTGCATTGTCACCCGTTACCCATGAAGCACCGACAATATCACTCTGAGGGGCACAGGGTACAAGTGCAGTACTGCCTTTATATTCATTCACGGGAGGAACAAGAAGAACACGGATATCGTCACCGAGCTTTTCACGGTTTTCATACATTTTCACACCGTTTTTCTCCTGAGCGAGTGGATATTGCATATTGCTCTGTCCGCTTGCAATCCAGAGTTCACCGAAAACAACATCTTCGAGTGTTTCAAAAACAAAGCCGCTGTTTTTCACAACAATTTCATATTCATCGAAACTTCCCGAAGGTGCATCGAATGAAACGGCAAAAGTGCCGTCCGATTCAACTTGTGACTCACCTGATGCAATCAGATTATTGTTTTTATCATAAAGCTCCGCTGTGACCGAACCGCCTGAAGCCGTACCTGAAATTACGGCTTCCTTATTCTGTGCAAAAAGCATTGAATCACCGTAAAATGTGTAAAGTGCTGCATCAGTCTTTGCAAAAGCCACCGTAGAAATACCGCAGAGCATTGCAACGCAAAGGATAAGCGATAAAAACTTCTTCATACCGTGTGCATCTCCTTTTGAATCAATCTGAAATTATTTTATATTTCAATTTCTTCTGTTTTGCCGTATTCAAGAATATCGGCAATTCTTGAGCTTGCTTTTCCGTCACCGTAAGGATTGGAAGCCTTGCTCATTTTTTCATATTCTGTTTTATCTTCAAGAAGAGTTTTGAATGTGTTGTAGATAAATTCTTCATCTGTACCTACAAGCTTGAGTGTACCTGCTTTTATGCCTTCGGGACGTTCTGTTGTGTCGCGCATAACAAGAACGGGTTTACCAAGAGAGGGAGCTTCCTCCTGAACACCGCCGCTGTCTGTGAGAATAAGATAAGAACGGGCAAGGAAGTTATGAAAATCAAGAACATCAAGAGGCTCAATGATATGAACTCTGTCGTCATCGCCGAAAACTTCCTTTGCGGCTTCACGCACAACGGGATTCATATGAATCGGGTAAATAACCTTAATATCGGGTGTTTCGTCAATAATTCTCTTGATTGCTCTGAACATATGACGCATTGGCTCGCCGAGATTTTCTCTTCTGTGAGCCGTGAGCATAATAAGTCTTGAATCACTTGCCCATTCAAGCTCAGGATGAGAATAATCATCACGGACTGTTGTTTTCAGAGCATCAATTGCCGTATTACCTGTTATGTAGATAGTCTCTGCATCTTTGCCTTCTTTAAGAAGATTGTCCTTTGACATCTGTGTAGGTGCAAAATTATATTTTGAAATGATACTTACAGCCTGACGGTTGAACTCTTCGGGATAAGGAGAATATATATTGTATGTACGAAGACCTGCTTCAACATGACCGATGGGAATCTGCATATAGAAGCAAGCAAGAGCAGTTACGAATGTTGTTGAAGTGTCACCGTGAACAAGAACAACATCGGGCTTTACTTCTTCAAGCACTCCCTTGATACCCATAAGGATATTTGTTGTGATATCGAAGAGAGTCTGTCTGTCTTTCATAATTGAAAGGTCATAATCGGGCACAACGCCGAATGTATCAAGAACGGCGTCGAGCATCTGTCTGTGCTGACCTGTTACGCATACAACAGTTTTGAGATTTTCTCTTTTTTTCAGTTCAAGAACAAGAGGACACATTTTGATAGCCTCGGGTCTTGTACCGAATACAAGCATTACAGTTTTCATGTCTTTTCTCCTTTATAATCTGTAAGTTCCTTCAATCGAGCAGATATTTCTTGTATCAAGAATAACTTTACCCTTAAGCTTATCCATATTTTCCTTTATTTCATTATGAGCCACGAGCAGAACAACAAGCTCAACATCATTAAGGAATGCATCAAGGTCGTGATACTGATTTTCGACCATATCTGTTTTTATGAACGGGTCGTATACCTTTACACCGTAAGCCAGATGTCTTTCCATGCTTTCGAGCATCTGGAGTGTGGGGCTTTCACGGACATCGTCAACATTTTCCTTATATGTCAGACCGTAGAAACCGACCTTTGAGACATCCTTTATGCCGTTTTCTTTCATGATGTTATAAATTCTTTCAAGAACGAAATCGGGCATTGAGTCATTTATAAGTCTTGCCTGCTTGATAAGGTTTGAATATGTGGGATAGTCACCCACAAGGAACCACGGGTCAACGGAAATACAATGACCTCCTACACCGGGACCGGGTGAAAGAATGTTTACTCGGGGGTGTTTATTTGCAATTCTGATGATTTCATAAACATCCATATTGTCGCTTCTGCAGATTTTTACAAGCTCATTTGCAAATGCGATGTTGATATCTCTGAATGTGTTTTCAACAACCTTTGTCATTTCTGCAGTTCTGATATCTGTTACAACAATTTCACCCTGACAGAATGATGCATAAAGTTCCTTTACCTTTTTGCCGATTGCCTTATCGTCAGCACCGATAGTTCTTGAGTTATGAAGAAGCTCATAAACCATATTGCCGGGGATAATTCTTTCGGGGGCGTGAACGAGATTGATATCTTCACCGATGACGAAACCGTTCTTTTCTATAACAGGACGGACGTATCTGTCGATAGTGCCGGGAGAAACTGTTGATTCAATTACAACCGTTGCACCCTTGGGGCATACTGCCATAACCTGCTTAACGGCAGCAACAACATATGCGGGGTCAATTCTTTTTGTCTCCTTGTCATAGGGAGTGGGAACAGCAACGATGTACATATCAGTTTTCTGATACTCTGTTGAGAACTTTATTCCGCAGTTAACAGCATCATTGAAAAGTTCATCAAGACCTGCTTCTTCAAAGGTTGTTTTTCCTGCATTGAGTGTGGCAACAAGCTCCTTGTTGTAGTCTGTCCCCACAACCTCAACACCGTGAGATGCAAACATCAATGCTGTGGGCAGACCGATATAACCGAGACCTATAATATTAATCATTTTTCATTTCTCCTTGATTCAATTAATGCAATTTCTTTGCTGATTGTGTATTCTTTTGCAGTCTTGTTTCTGACATGACGAGCGGCATTTTCACTCATCTGCATAAACAGTTCGGGATTTCTGACAAGCTTCAGAATTCCCTCTGCTACAGCCTGCGCATCCTCTGCGGGAGCTAAGATTCCGCAGTCTTCATTCACAAATTCGGGAATTGCAGCAACGGCATTCGCAACGGGGACAAGGCCCGAAGACATTGCTTCGTCCCTTGAAACACCCTGAGTATCCATTCTTGTTGTTGCGATGTAAATGCCGTGTTCTTTATGAAAACCTGCAATCTGTGACTGAGTAAAGAATCCTCTGTGAAGATGCACATTGGGGAATTTTTTTAGATTTGCGGTGTCTGTTTCAAATCTTTCGCCGTCACCGTACAGATCAAAAGTCATCTGAGAAAACTCTTTTTCGTGACTCAGAATTTCAATTGCCTTCTGAGTTATATCATTTGCATAAGTGAGTGAAGCAAATGATTTTACTGACATTATATTAAAACACTGTTCTGCATCCTTTTTCTCATATGAGAACAGGTCTGTATCAATGCAGTTATGAATTACCGAACATTTTGAGTCAAGATTCACTCCGTAATCCTCTTCAACCTGTTTTCTGAAGAATTCAGATACAAACACAAAATGAATATTATGTTTTTCCGAACATTCAAATACTTCCTTCCAGAGAGCTTCTCTCTTTGCGGATAATTCTTTTGCTTTTGCAGTTTCTTCCTGCGTTAAAAGGTTGTATTCACGTCTGTGCCATGGCTGGATGTCACTGCCGTGGCTCCATATGATAAGGTTGATTTTATTAAGGTTATCCTTGAGTGCATTCCATATAACACGGCTGAGGAAATGAACACAGACAGTTTTTATCTGCCCTGATTTTATTGCACTTACAATTGTATCTCCGCCGCCGTTTGTAATGCTTACATTGTCAAATTCCCTGAATCCCGCTTCATCACGCATATTTATGCACATCGTGTCTGCCGTAAAACCCTGCTGTCTGTAAAGAAGATTGCGTCTGTGAACAAACATGTGATTATAAAGATTATCATAAGAGGGATAATAATCGGAGATGAGAAGTGTATCACTCTTTGTAAGAAGCGGTGTTGCCGTACCGTTATCAAGGTTTCCGCTTACAACCGTTCCTGTGAATTCACGCAGTCCGGGGCCCGTAACTTTTATTGCAAGAGTAAATGTTTTTGCACCTTCGGGAATTTCTGCATTGAGAACTCTGTTACACACTCCGCCCGACGCAGATATTTTTTCACCTGATGCATCATTGAAAATACAGAAACATCTTGCGTTAAGTTCTCCCGTACCGTAAAATGCAACACTTATTTTTCCCGTATCATTGAATTCAGTCACATCAAATTCCTGACTGAATCTTACATATTCACTTGTATCCTCGGGAAGAGAAGACATCACCTTGAACTTACCCGCAAGGTAGCTTGTCTCTACGGATTTTACTTTTGTTGCAACGGAATCTGCCATTTCTTTTGATGAAAGAGCAAAAATATCGGTTTCCATTGCTTTTTCTTTGACTTTCTGTATCGCAGATTCTATTCTTTCCATAGATATACCCTTATCTGCAATATAAAGGTCATCAACCTTTTCACATCTGTCACAAATGCAATTTTTACAGTAATTGAATTCATCAACACACAGAAAATCGCCCTGAATCTCCATTCCCGATGCAAATTCTTTTATATCTGAGATTTTTTCAGCCTTTACAACTGCACGGGTGCTGAAAAGGGAGTCACAGGGTTTGTATGTCCCCTCAGTACCGTTAAGTGTAAAACCGTTTTCATCTTTTGTATAGAAATGCTGTTTACCGAAGCCGTCTGCCTGACTGTATCTTACCGAAAGAATCAGGTCTGTAAGATAATTTTCGCCGTAATAATCATCGGGTGAGAATGATGCGACAAATCCGTCTGCAACACTCACATTTTCTTCACTTGTAAATACAAGTGTCTTTTTATCATAAGTCTGTCCGGCGAAAGAAGCTTTTACTCTCTCTTTTTCATCCTGTGTCTGTGCCGAAGAAACAACGGTAACATGAGGCATCTGCACTTTCATATCTTTGCCGAAAACTTTATGAGCAATATAGCCGAGTCTGTCTTCGCAAAGATGATGTTTCATAACTTCCCTGAGACCTGCAAGACGGTACTTTCTGTACATTTCGGGTGTTGCACAGAATCTGTCAAGCTGAGCTGTCATTTCATCGGCATTATCGGTTGAAATTGCAAGGTCGCCGAGAATATTTTTTACACCCTGTGAAAAATTACCCACAGTTACGGTGTTTGATGCAAGAAGTTCATATCCTCTTCTTGCAAACATAGTCTGAGACTGACTTACGGTACATGTATTGATGCCGTAATTATAGCCTTTGTATGCTATGTGTATATCTTCGGGTTCAAGTTTACCCATTATCATCTTGTTATAACGTGCGGGGAATGCATACTGAAGATTACCTGAGCCGTAATTACGGTCATAAATCTCCATTCCGTTACGTTTTTCAATAGCATCTGCAAAAGCATCAAATACTCTTGAACGCTCTTTATAACGGTGGAAATATGTTCCCGCATAACAGAACTTATCTTTTCTGTTATGGATTTCAATGGGGTTATGAACAACAGGCTGTGCTGAAAATGAAAGGAAATATACATTTGTGTGAAGAAGTGTTCTGATATATCTTTCTATGCAGTCATAATCTGTTGTAAAAACAATATCGGCACACGATGCCGCCGCCATGAATACATCTGTATGAACTGGGTCTTCCTTATTCCAGAAAATAACGGGAATACCCTTTCTGTGACAGTAATCAGTCATATCATAAAGCTCTTTACTGCCTGTTGAAACCTTTTTGAACCATGAATCATTCTTGCCGTGCCATGTTGATTCAAGGAAAAATAAATCAGGCTTGCATTCTTCAAGCTGATTAAACCAGTCATCGGAAGTTATTTCAAAAAGCTGACATTCACTTCTGAAGTTGCCTACGGTAAACGGATCCATAACAGCTGCAACTTTCAGTTTTTTCAGTTCATTACAGTCTGTTGCAAAAAAACCGTTTTCGGAACCTTTCAGATTCATTCCGTACTGATTAAGAATCTTTGCAAGAGTTACTTTTCTTTTTTTAAGCTCACGGATACAATTATCTATATCTCTTATATTCATAACCGTTAATCACTACACCTTACGATCAATATATCTGTGTTTGAGTTCACGAAGATTTCTGTAAATTTTAAAAAGAATTTTTCCTATCGGGTTATTCTCTATTCTTGCAAACTTATATTTGAGCTCCGAATTTTGCGATTTGAGAGCAGTCAACTGAACTTCATAACGACGCATTTCAGTTTTAACGGAACTGAGCATATTTATCTGGTTATTTATATCGTCATAGCAAGCCTTTATTTCAGCCGCAAGACGCATATTTTCCTGTCTGAGCCCTTCATTTTCTTCTTTAAGAAGCAGGTTTTCCTCTTTCAGGCGTAAAAGTTCTTCATTCATCCTCTGACACCTCTTAAAATCACATGCCGCATTTTTCCTGATATTTTTTCAGTTCAGGAGTCAGCTTTTTTCTCTGCTGTGCATTCATGGCATTGAATTCTTTCGCAAATTCGCAATAAGGTTTTATTATTTCATCAGGTCTTCCCTGACCTATCATTTTCCCGTAATGAAGCCATACAACTCTGTCACAGAATGTTGTCATTGCAGAAACTGCGTGACTGACAAATACGATTGTCTTTCCGTTTTTCTTAAATTCTTCAACTTTCTGAAGGCACTTGTCCGTAAAACTTGAGTCGCCTACGGAAAGTGCTTCGTCAATAATAAGTATATCGGGGTCAATATGAACGGCAACCGCAAAACCGAGTCTTGAACGCATTCCGCTTGAATATGTTTTCACGGGCTGGTCAATATGAATGCCTATATCGGCAAAGTCGATGATATCTTTTTCCATTTCATCAATCTGCTTATCGGTATAGCCCATCAGAAGACATTTGAATCTGATATTATCTCTGCCGGTAAGCTGGCTTCTCATACCGCTTCTTGCGCAAAGCATACTTACTTCGCCTTTTACATTCACTTCACCCGAAGTCGGTGCTGTTATGCCTGTTATTATGCTTGCAAGTGTTGATTTGCCGCTTCCGTTAAGCCCGATAAGTCCGACACACTCGCCCTTTTTCATTTCAAGGCTTATATCATCAAGTGCACGGAATGTTTTCGTACCGCTCTTCTGAAAAACAAGAGCTTTCAGCTTTGCCGCAGTTGATGAATACAGCGGATAATCTTTAACTATATTTCTGCAGGTAACTACTGTCTCTTCCTCGGAGGAACTGTTTATCTTTTCTGTATCCATATTTTCCTCCTTACAGTAAATCAATGAATTTATGTCTGAGTCTCATATGCATTACGCATCCGACAACGAACATCACAATTGAAATTGCCCAGAAAATCAATCCCGTATCAAGATTATCCGAAAGATTCCATCCGTAAAGAATTGTGTCACGATAACCGTTGAGAATATACGCAAACGGATTTATCTTCATAAAAATATTAAGAAACGCATTATCCTCAGAAGGTCTCCACATTACGGGAGAAATGAAGAAAAGAAATCTGAGTGCGGTATTTGAAAAATTATGAAAATCACGGAAAAGCACGTTTATCGATGAAGATATGAGTGAATATCCGATTATAAAAAACGTTGTTGCAAAAATATAATAAGGAAGAAGCCATATAGTCGGACTTATTGAACAGCCTGATACCAGTACAACAAGAAAAACAATTACAAGAGAACAGATATGTGTAATAAAGTTCGATGCAACTGTTTTCACTGGCACTATAGCAAGCGGAAACTTCATTCGTTTAAGAACATCAACAAAACTTATTATTGAATTGTCAGCACCAAGCATTGCCTGATTTATGTAATACCAGACTATTATACCGATTACAAGCCACACGATATACGGAACGCCGTTTATATCGTCTCCGCGTCTGAGTCCCACCGCAAAAACAAACCAATAAACAAGAACCTGCAATGCGGGATTGAGAAAGTTCCATAAAAAGCCGAAAAATGTTCCGCCGTGCTGATTCTTCAGTTCATATTTTGCAAGGCGGAAAAGACGGATTTTATTATTCCATATTTCCGAAACAACCGTTCCCACAGATTTAAACAAACCCATATATAAACACCTTAATTATAAAATATTATAATATTACAGTTTCCTATTATATCATTCACTATAATATTTGTCAATGAAAACAAATTCAATAATCTTAAATATTATTTTAAAGAAAAATATTTATATTTTTTATCGGAAAGAATAATTTATTGTCGAATGACTTGAAAATTTCTTTCCGATATTCTATGATATAAATATCTTTATAGTAAAAGAGGAAATAATATGCCTGATACATCCAACAAACAGCTTGCACCGACAGTTGTGCTCGCTTCGCACGGAAACAAAAATGCCTGCCGCGAGCTTTATATACATTATTATAAAAATATCTTTTTCATCTGCAACAGCATAACGGGAAATGTTTCCGTTGCATCAAAACTTACGGCACGTGCTTTTATCAGAATGTTTGAATCCCTCGATAAACTCGGCGACCATAACGATTTTGAACCATGGTTCTATTCACTCACAATAAACATGTGCTCTCATGAAGCACCCGAAATGAACGGAGGAATCATTGATGAAGAAACAAAAAAATTGGCAAAAGAAGCCTCAAAGTATGCCGCAGAACATAACAACTCAGCCTTTGAAAGATGCGTTGTAAGAATTCTTGAAAGAATGATAATCTGTCTGCCACCGAAAGCCCGGACACTTCTTTTCTATAACAGTTTTGCATGTCTTGATATTTCTCAGACTGCAATGCTCGAAAAAGCTGATACTGAAGAAACAAAAATTCAGATAAGTGCAGTTGAAAAACTGATTGAAAAACAGGTTGAACAGATAAAATCACACGGTGTTGATATTTCAATGTTCACAAGTGACATAAATTCAACACTTAAGCATATGGCTTCAAAAATTTTTGTGCCCGAATCGGTTCACAACGAAGTTTCTCAGAAACTGGGTATAAATGTTTCACCCTACGGCACAAAAAAGAACGAAAAACCAGAAAGAAAAGATACAGAAAAACCCGTTCCGAAAAAAGAACCTGAAGAAGAAAAACAGAAATTCAGACTCACAAAAAGTGACTTCATACTTTTCTTTTCAATTATCGCAGTTGTTCTTATCATCTGCAGTGTTGCGGCATTTTTCCTGAATTCCAAAGAAGAAAAAAATACAGAACAGACAACACTTTCACAGGAAGCAAACAAAAATGAAGCTCTTTTATGGAACGGCGCGGCTGCCTCATCTTTTGACGGCGGCAACGGTTCCGAAGAAAACCCGTTCAGAATTGCAACGGGTACACAGCTTGCTTATCTTGCAAATCTGATAAATGACGGCAATTCCTATTATGCGGCATGCAGTTACATTCTTACTGCCGACATAATTCTCAACGAAACCGATGATTTCGGTTCATGGGACAGCATTCCTCCCGAAAATAAATGGACACCGATAGGAAGCAGTAACGAAGACGATTCTTATTCATATTTCACGGGCACATTTGACGGCAACGGACACACAATCAAAGGATTGTATGTAACGGGACAGAACGATTACTCGGGGCTCTTCGGTGTTTCACGAAATGCCCTTTTTAAAAATGTTACTCTTATCGATTCATATATTGACGGCGGAAGCTATACAGGCGGTATCTGCGGTTATTATGCGGCAGACACAAAAGAAAACTCGGGATTTACGGCATGTGCTTTCTCAGGGAAAGTAAAATCAAATGGTAACAATGCCGGCGGAATTACAGGTTATTTCCGTGCTGAAGGCGACAAAAACACAACATTTATTTCAGAATGCTGTGTGAACGGTATTATTACATCTGAAAAAGGATATGCGGGAGGCATCACGGGTGTTTCCGAAGCAGACACGGGCTCGGTAATAATCAAAAACTGTTTTAACACAGCAATCGTCAAATCAGCCAAAAATGCAGGCGGTATAACAGGTGACAGCCGTGCCGCAGACGGAGTTGCAATTATTGACTGTACATATAACGCGGGAACAGTTTCCTCAAAAGAAAACAGGGGCGGTATTTCAGGCATAATAAATTGTGCCACAGGTGAAGGCAGGGTCAATATCCAGAACTGTTATATGCTCGATTCATCATGCCCGATATCTGTCACAAGAGGCACAGGCGATGAAAGGCTTGTTGTGGGAACTATTAAAATTCTCAATATGAATGAAATGACCGACATTTCTTCTTTTGATGCCTTTGATTTTGATACATTATGGAAAACAGATGACAAAAACAACAATAAACTGCCCTTTCTTAAAGCTGTAAATGAACTGTATTGGTCATTTGCGGAAACAGAAAGTTTCTCAATATGACATAATTTGTGTATTTTGATTAAAATTCCGAGTGAATTTTCGCTGAAACTATTGACATAATCAAAAATACATAATATAATTTATTAGAGTATTTATACGGAGTGATTTACATGAAATCAACAAATTTAAAGAAATTCTTAATTACAATGGCAGTCATGGTTGCAGTTATCATGGCATTCGGAGTTACAGCTTTTGCTGAGGACTACGGTAACTTCTCATACACACCCGTTTCCTCTGAAGAAGATGAATTCGAGCCCTACAATGTTATTGCAAGCTTCAATGCAGGTGATGACACAACTGACACAGTTATTGTTGTGCCCGATTACATTGAAGATGTTCCCGTAACTGCTATCGGCGCATCTGCTTTCAACGGCAGAACACTTCCCACAGAAGTTATCATCCCCGACACAGTTACAACAATTGAAAATGCAGCATTTATGAACTGCACTTCTCTTGAAACAATTATCATCCCCGATTCAGTTACATATATCGGCGAATCAGCATTCCAGGGCTGTACTGCTCTTAAGAATGTTGTTATCGGCAACGGCGTAAAGGAAATCGGCGACATCGCTTTCAAGGGTTGTACTGCTCTTACTGCTCTCGACCTCGGTGACGGTGTTGAAACAGTAGGCAACGGTGCATTCTTCGGCTGTACTGCTCTTACAGATGTATATGTACCCGCAACAGTAAAGAGCATCGGTTCATTTGCTTTCGGTTTTGTTCAGGACGGCAGCAATGAAGCTCCCGTTTCAGGTTTCGCATTCTATACAGCAGATGCAAACGAAGCTCTTGATGCTTATGTAAACCTTGCTGCTGTTGAAACTATTCCCGAAGATACAACAACTGATGTTGTTACTGCTTTTGCAGTAAATACAGGCGTAAATGCTTGTGCAGAACACAACGCAACACTTAAACTCGTAAGAAAAGCTTCAGACACACACGAAGGTCTTGAACTCGGTCAGTGTGCTGACTGTCTCTCAATCGTAACAAAGGCTAACACAGATGTTGAGCCCGTTGAAAAGTCATTCAAGGATTATATTTCAGTTATAATCGTTGTTGTTATTATTGCAGCTCTTGTAGCATACTGCTTGATTTATGTCAAGAAATCAAAGGCTCACAGAGAAACTGCCATTGCAGAATACAAGGCAGGCAAGGTTCTTTCTGACGTTGAACTCAAGAACAATCAGGAAGCAAAGGAAGAAGAAAAGTACGCTAAAAAACGTGCAAAGCAGGAAAAGAAACTTGAAATCTTCAAGAAATAATTAACATATTCAGGCAGGGTCGGTTAACGGCCCTGTTTTTTTATTTTAAATTATTATAATACTCTTGAAAGATTTCTGTTTTTGTGATATATTAAAGTGTAATATTATTTCCGTATGGGGGTGCCATGATGAATATACTCATAACAGGCGGTGCAGGTTATATCGGCTCGGTGCTTACACCTTTGCTTCTTGCCGAGGGTCACAAAGTCACGGTTATTGATTCATTCATGTACAGACAGACTTCACTTCTTGACTGCTGTGTGAATAAAAACCTGACAGTCATAAACGGTGATGCCCGTGATGAAAAACTCATGGCTGAACTCATAAAGGGCAAGGACCTGATTATTCCCCTTGCGGCACTTGTCGGTTTCCCCCTTTGCGAAAAGAACAAAATCGATGCGGAAAACACCAATTTCGGCGCCGTTGACCTTGTACTGAAGCTCCGTGACAAGGACACTCAGAAGGTCATTTTCCCCTGCACAAACAGCGGTTACGGTGTTGGCGAAAAAGACATCTACTGCACCGAGGAAACGCCCATAAACCCCATTTCTCTCTACGGCAGAACAAAAATGAGAGCCGAAACTGCAGTCCTTGAAAGCGGAAACTCACTCACCTTCCGTTTTGCAACTCTTTTCGGTGCTTCTCCCAGAATGAGAACCGATCTTCTTGTAAACGACTTCACCTACAGAGCAGTTTTTGACAGAACGGTTGTTGTTTTTGAAGGAAATTTCAAGAGAAATTATCTTCATGTCAGGGATGCGGCAGGGGCTTTCCTTTTCGCAATAAATAATTTCCAAAAAATGCAGGGCAGACAATATAACTGCGGTCTTTCCGACTGCAATATCTCAAAACTCGAACTGTGTGCAAAAATCAAAGAACATATTCCTTCTTTTGTATACATCGAGTCACCCATCGGCACAGACCCCGACAAACGTGACTACATCGTTTCAAACGAAAGACTTGAGTCAATGGGCTGGAAGCCTTCTTTCACCGTCGATGACGGCATTGAAGAGCTTATAAAGACTTATCAGATTGTCAAAAACAATCAGTATTCCAATATTTAAGGTGTTTTTATGATTACCATAGTGAAACCCGATTTTGAATTCAGCGACGACAGAGGTCTGCTTGTACAGCTTGTCCACGACGGCTACAGGCAGGTCAACATGTGCTTTTCAAAGGGCGGCACACACCGTGGCGGTCATTTTCACCGTGTAAACAAAGAAACATTCTACATTGTGTCGGGAGCATGTGAAATCACGGCTTCTCTTGACGGAAAAGAAGAGAAATACGCATTTTCAAAAGGTGATATGTTCACCGTCAACGAAAATGTGCTTCACTCTTGTTATTACCCCGTTGACACCACACTCATCGTCATGTATGACAAGGGTGTTGAACTCTCCGACGGCACAAAAGACATTATAAGCGGAGAATAATATGGAAGCAATCATTCTTGCAGGCGGTCTGGGACTCAGACTGCGTGAAAAAGTATATGAAGCACCAAAGGTGCTTGCCGAAACTGCAGGCAAGCCCTTTATTTTCCATGTCCTGGAATACCTTTACAGAAACGGTGTCACCCACGCTGTGCTTGCCGTTTCATATATGCACGAAAAAATCATTTCATCCGTAGGTAACTCTTTCCACGGTATGATTATAGACTACTCCGTCGAAAAAGAGCCTCTCGGCACAGGCGGTGCCATAAAAGAGGCTATGAAAAAGTGCAACGAGGACTTTGTTTTTGTTCTCAACGGCGACACGGTTTTCGATGTTGACCTGAGAGAAATGTATAAAACAGCAAAAAAAGACCGTCTGACCATTGCGCTCAAATATATGGACAATGCAGACAGACGGGGCATTGTTGAAACGGAAAACGGAGTTGTCACTTACTTCAAAGAAAAGGAACCCGGCAAAAGCGGAACGATAAACGGCGGAATTTATCTTATAGACAGAAAAATTCCCCTTGCTAAAAAGAAGAAATTCTCATTTGAATACGATTTCCTTGAAAAGAACTGCAACAAACTCATTCCTTTTATTTCAGAAGGTTATTTCATTGACATAGGCATCCCCGAAGACTATGAGAGAGCACAAAAGGAAATTCCCGTTATGCTCACAGAAAGAAAAGGCAAAGCCGCATTCCTTGACCGTGACGGCACAATAAACATCAACACGGGTCATCTTTTCAGACAGGAAGATTTCGTCTTCACTCAGTTTGCACCCGAAAGAATCGCCGAACTTCAGAAAAAGGGTTATTACATCACCGTCATTTCCAATCAGGCAGGTGTTGCCAAGGGAATGTACACCGAAAACGACATTGCGAAACTCAATTCGTTTATCAACAAAAAACTTCTCCCCCACGGTGTCATAATTGATGCATTTTTCCATTGTCCCCACCACCCCGACGGTGTAGTAAAGGAATACACCGTTGACTGCAACTGCAGAAAACCGAAAGCGGGTATGATTTTCAAAGCCGTGGAGTATTATAAATCCCTCGGCATCGAAATCGACCTCTCACAGTCAATTCTCATAGGCGATAAAGACACCGACATTCAGGCAGGCGCAACAGCAGGTGTCGGCAAGTGTATAAAGGCTGAGAATAATATTTTTCCGGAAATATAAAACCCTGAACGGTCGCTGTGATGTACGGCGACCATTTTATAAAAGCAAATCTCGTAGGGCGGTTTGCCTTCAAACCGCCGATTCATCGAAGATGAATTGGGAAACGAGAGTTTCCCACGATTGAACAAATAATTGTTTCGTTTAACATAATTAATGAACGATTTGGTCTTTGCAATACAACGGTGTTCCACCGTTATTGCTCCGAAAACTCCGCAATCGGCGGGATGAGGGCATCCCGCCCTACGAAGAATGTTCTTTTAAGGACGGATGCCTGATGTGCACACCTACAATTGTTTTCAACAAAGCACACAAAGGAGCAACCCGTATGGGCTGCTCCTTTGCTTTGGATTGTTTTGGTTTATGAATTACTTGCGGAATACTTCCACAGTACCGTCGTAATATCTGAATTGTGTAATAAGATTAATAATTGCATCCTGTTCATTTCTGTATATTTCTTTTGCAGATTCATAATCCTCTTCATTAAAGAGTTCTGCAAAATCCTCATCAGCACCGAAAAGGTACCAATAGGGATACATATCATCAGGGATTGCATTTTTATTCATTCTGTTAACAAGAACATTGTTTAAGCTATCCACGGTACAGTCAAGGCTTATGACAATTCTGTCACCGTAAACGATAACAATCTGTGCATACTCACTGTCTGCAGGAATGTAAAGGAATGCAAAACCGTCTATATAACAATACTCACTTCCGTCTTCAAACTTCACAAAATCAAGTCTTTCTCTGAGAAAATCTGCTTTTACTTTTTCAAGACCGGCTCTTGCTTCCTCTGTTTCAAACGCCAAGTCATTGAGTTCATTATCTGAAAGCTCCTCAAGGGGCTTTCCTGCAATTCTTTCAATTTCAGCAAGGTATGCTTCTTCAAAAACAGCACTTGCTTCTTCAATAACCTGATTGAGTGTGTCTATATCAGTTTTTGCAAGTTCTGACTTGTTTGCAAAGAGTTCAACAAAAGTTTCTGCATAGGGAACATCACCGAACTGCAAGGGATCCCAGCCGTACCATCTGTGATTTCCTATTGCATAAGACAAATCAATCTTTTTGACCGCTTCATCCTTTGCAATCATTTCGTCAGCTAAAGTGTAATCAGGGTCGGTCACGTAACAATAAGGTCTTTCTGCCATATCCTTTGCGACAGCCTCGGGGTCTGCAAGAGAGTCATCAAGGTCAAAGTCGAATATTGCACCCATTCCGTCATAAGTGTCAACGAAATAATATTCTCCCTTTTCATCCATACGGACTATTGTACCGTATACTGCTTCTTTTTCACCGCAAAGAATGATTGAAAGGTCACGGTCTGCAAACTTTGCCGTATCGGTAATGTCACACAGGTAATACAGAACATTGTTTTCCTCATAATGCCACGGTGTGCCCATAAACATTACAGAGTTCGGCGCATAACCTTTTACAGCAACCGTAAAATTAAAATTAAAAAACGGATCACAACAGATACAGGAAGGCATATCGCCATCAGGTGCAATGACACTCTTTCCGTCATCCCTTGTGATAGTCATAACAGCATAAATTCTGTCTTCCCTGATTTCCTCATTGGGGTCTAAGCCTCTGAGTGCTTTCGTGATTTCAGGCAGAATTACATAGCCGTCTATAATTGCTTCAAAATTAACGGTATAACCGTTACTGTTGACTGTCTTCTGAACTGTTCTGACGCTGTTTTCGTCTGCCTTGTCAAAATCAACAACGGTTTTAATATTCATTTCATGAAGTTCAAGCTGTTCATTCAGCCCCTCGGGCATTATAAACTGATAAGCCGCACCCGTGCCGATTGCAAGTACAATAAATACTGCCGCCGCAATAAGAAGTGCCTTAAACTTTTTACCTCTGAACTGTTTCACAACAGGTTCTTTTTCTTTTGAACTCACAACGGGAATTGTTGCAATTTCTTCCTGAGTTTTTGCTCTCACTTTTGCAAGAACCGATGAATAATTCTTCGGATCGATGTCACACTCGGTATTAATTTCCGAGTTTTCAATCATATTTATTTCGTCTTCGTTAAGTTCTCTGAACAGAGATTCTAATTTTTTTTCAATCACTGAAATTCTCTCCTTTCATCATATTGCTGAGTTTGTCAATAGCCTTGAGATACCGTTTATTGACGGCATTTTCCGAAAGCCCCAGTCTGTTTCCGATTTCGGAATAGGTCTCACCGTAGTAAAATTTACGGTAAATAATGGTGGAGTCAGGCTCACCCAGGCTTAAAACAGAGCCCAGCAGAAAATCTCTTTCTTCGTTTTTCAGCACCGTGTTTTCGGTCTGTAAAGAAATGATTTCACTCTTTTCATTCATGGCTTTTTCGATGTTCTTCAGTCTCATGACACGTCGGAACTCGTCTATTGCCCGTCTTTGCGCAAGTGTTATCAGGAAAGACGCAAGTGAGCCTTTTGAGAGGTCAACTGTACTGTGTTTTCTGTAAAAATCAAGAAAAACATCGCTGACGGTTTCCTCAACATCCTCGCTTGAACATATTCCCGAAAGTTTACCCCATATAACCTTCCAGACGAGAGCCGTGTATTGTTCCGTAAGCTTCAGCATCCCCTTTTCGGGGGCTGTTTTCATAAGAACAAGGATTTCTTCCTGAGTCATACATCTGCTCCTTTCCGTGAATTGCAATTCCGTTAATATATTCGTGGGATAAAAACAAAATCTGCCTGCATGATGAAAAAAACGGAGCAGAAAAATCTGCTCCGGAATTTTTGATTAAATTATGCTTTCTTGCCGAAAACAGCTTCCTTTTCAAGCTTAGCTGAAACTCTGAGAATGAGTCTTGCATCGTTAGCCTGAATTTTACCGTTTGCCACAACATCTGCAACAAAACGCTGTACATCTGTTGCTTTAGGTTCAAGCTTTGCTGAGATACGCAAAGCAAGTCTTGCATCAGCGGCTGTTATCTTCTTATCAAGATTCACATCACCGAGTCTGTAGCTGACAGGAGCATCAGTTACGGGCTCTTTTGTTGTAACCTCTTTTGTTGTGGGTTCAGCTGTTGTTTTTTCAGCCGTTGTGGGTTCAACTGTAGTGGGTTCGGCAGTCGTAATTTCTGACGTTGTTGTTTCAGCAGTTGTAATTTCCGCTGTTGTTGATTCGGCTGTAGTAATTTCTGCTGTTGTGGGTTCAACTGTTGTAACTTCAACAGTTGTAGCTTCAGTTGTTGTTATTTCTTCTGAAACATCTTCTGATTCATCTTCAAGAGCAGGAATCACTTCACTTGCAAGAACTGCAGAACATTCTGTACATACAAGAAGTCTGAGTCCTTCAACACCTATTTCAGCGGATTTTACAACATCCCACACACCTTTATGACCTGTTGTTGCGATAGCTTCGTCATATGACTCACCGCAAGCACAGGTGTATGTCATAATACCTTCCTGAGTACATGTGGGTTCAGCTGTTACAACACCAACATAATCATGCTCATGAACCACAGGTTTCTCTGTTGTAGATTCAACAGTTGTAGTTTCAGCTGTTGTGGGTTCAACAGTTGTAGATTCGGCTGTTGTAGATTCAACAGTTGTAGATTCAGCTGTTGTGGATTCAACAGTTGTAGATTCAACTGTTGTGGGTTCAATTGTTGCAGGAATTTTTTCTTCATCAAGAACAGAGTTACAAACCGTACATATAAGCTGTTTAAGACCTTCAACACCTATTTCAGCGGGTTTCACAATTTCCCATAAGCCGTTATGACCTGTTGAAGGAATAAACTCATTATATGTTTCACCGCAACCGGCACATGTGTATATCATAACACCTTCTTGAGTACATGTGGGTTCTGTTATTACAACACCAACAAAGTCATGTTCATGAGCTTCAGGAGCATCTGTTATTTCTTCTGAAGAAACTTCTTCTGATTCAGGTTCTTCTATCGAGGGTTCTTCCGGCTCAGTTGCAGGGTCTTTTGTTGTAGACTCTTCTGACTCTGATTCAGGTTCTTTTGTTGTGGGTTCTTCTGACTCTGATTCAGGTTCTTCTGTTGAAAACTCTTCTGATTCAGATTCTGTGGGCTTTTCAATTGCGGGAATTGTTCTTTCATCAAAAATCTGATAACATTCTGTACAGATTAACTCTTCTTTACCCTCTATACCTATATCAGCAGGTATTGTAACTTCCCATATTTTATTATGTTCAATCATCTCAATTGTCTCGTCATACGAATCTGAACAGGATGAACATGTATATGTAATTACACCTTCAGTTGTACATGTGGGAGCCAATGTTTCAATTGCCACATAATCATGCCCTTTTGCGGGGATAACTTCTCTCTTTACAAAAACTTTTCCGCATCCGCCGTTACAAACACTGCCTGCAGTCATACCTGATTTTGTACATGTGGGCTCAATCTTTTTAATTGTAACAGGTTCATGATATCTTTCAGTAATTTCCCATTCACCTTTAACGGGGTCCATGGGAGCATAATAATCATCACCATTCCAGTTTGATGTTGTTTCTGAAAGCCATTTGAGTCTCTTTGCTGCAAAATCAAGAAGGAAATCAATTCCGTTTTCGTATGTTTCCTCATCACCGCAACGGAAAGCAGCAGTCTTCGGAAGTGTCATGCTCCATATTTTGTAATTCATTCTCTGAGATGCATAAACATTCTGAGAATAGGTCATGATATTTCCGTTTTCACCGAGCATTTTTTCTGCTTCTTTATAGAAAATTCCGTCTTCAGAATTGAGATATTCTTTTACAGCATCTCTGAAACTTTCAATTGTTATGAGTGTGCTTGCAAGGTATTTTGTTGCCGCCCAGAAATTTTCAGGATTACCCGCAACCTGGCTGTTATAGTCATAACCTGTTGTAAAACAAAGGTCATAGTCCCAGATAGGACCGGCGTACATTATATCTTCATCTTCGGGAAGATAAAAGTATGTTGATGAACGGTAGCTGTCGTAATTCTTTGTGTATTCATTGATAAGATATATCTTTACGAGTGAATCAAGGTCGCAGTATTCGTAATAATACTTCCCTGTTTTCTCGTTATATCCGTTGGGGCTGAAAACTGCATCTTCAAAATCCTGATAGAACTGACTGATGAATGCACCTGTATCCTTTGTGAGATATTCGGGATTCTTTGTTACAACTGCCTGTCCTCTGTCTGTCACGAAGCCTGACTGTTCATCGGGATATCTGTATATAAAGTCGAGTTCAAGCAGATATGCATGATGCTTTGTTCCTTCTTTGAGTGCGGGTTCTTTTAAACCTTGCACGAATTTATATGAACCGTTACTGTCTTTTGCTGCTGTTGTTTCACCCTTACTTTTTCTTGTTTTAACTACTACTACAGGATTTTCATATGCATCGGTGCCTTCATTTGCATCTTCTATGAGTCCGTCAAGGTCCTGAATGTCTACGCTTTCCTCACCGACTTCAACTTTATCTGTAAGAAGATATGATCCTCTGTATTCTCCGTCGTAATAGAGATCTACGGGTGCATTGTCAATTGTATAGGGTAAATCAAGATCCTTTGCAAGTGTTGTAACAAGTGAATTATGAATAAGTGTGATGTCTCCTGCATTTGCAAGAAGAACCCATTTCTTCTGTGCGTTGTTTTCATCACCTGTCATATTGAATTTGCTCTTCATTTTAAACTGATACGCTTTTTTGGTGAAGTCTGTAAACGTTGAATTACCTCTTGCCTTGATTTCTGTCATTTCATCGGCATTGATTATAGTTCCGTCAGCATCAACAAAAACAATATTGCCTTTTGCTGTGTTAGATTTTGATGTATCAATCCATGCTCTGCCCTTATTTACAGGGTCTTCACTCACAAGGAAAAGACTTTTAATATTTTCTGACTTCATTATAATTATTTCTTTTGAAAAATCGCCTGAAGTCAATTTTACTTTATATTCTCCGTTAAGAGCGGACACATCATTGAAAAGTGAAAGGATATCTGTTTCACTTCCGAATGTTGATGTTACTGTTTTATCTGCTTTAAGTGTATATTCTTTATTTTCAGCATCACTCATAAGTACAAGTTTTGTAAGGTCTGCTGATGAAGGCAAAAACATGTATGTTTTTCCTGCAACTGTCTGTGTGTTTATTACGGTATTGACATTTTCTTCGGCTGTAACATAATATATATCATTTATGCCTTCTGCTGATGCTGTTACCATTGCGAGTATGCTTATCAGTATAACGACTGTCAGTATTAGTGCTTTTTTCATGGTTTTCCTCCTTGATTTTTATAATTTTATTATACCGAAAATGCACATAATTGTCAATGTAAAAAAAATCGGAGCAGAATAAATCTGCTCCGAAAATTTTATTTTATTGCCGAATAATTACTGAATAGGAAAATCGATATCTTTACCGAAATCTGATTCCTTATCAAGCTTAGCTGATACTCTGAGGATACGTCTTGCGTCCTTAGCTTCAATCGTGCCGTCGCCTGTTACTTCAGCTGCATAAAGCTGTTCTGCTGTTGCAGTGGGTTCAAGCTTAGCTGAGATACGAAGAGCAAGTCTTGCGTCAGCTGCTGTAATCTTACCGTTAAGGTCAACGTCACCAAGTCTTGACTTGACAGGTGTATCAACTGTTGTAACTTCATCAGTTGATGTTTCAGCTGTTGTAACTTCGTCGGTTGATGTTTCAGCTGTTGTAATTTCATCAGTTGATGTTTCAGCTGTTGTAACTTCGTCGGTTGATGTTTCAGCTGTTGTAACTTCATCAGTTGTTGTTTCAGCTGTTGTAACTTCTGCTGTTGTGTTTTCTTCTGAAGCCTCTTCTGATGCATCTTCAGAAACTTCTTCTGATACATCTTCAATAGCAGGAATTACTTCCTCATCAAGAACTGCACCACAAACTGTACATACAAGCTGCTTGAGACCTTCAACACCAATTTCAGCTTCCTTAACGATTTCCCAAACACCGTTATGACCTGTTGCTTCGATAACTTCATTATATGTTTCACCGCAAGCACATGTGTATGTCATAACACCGTCTTCTGTACATGTGGGTTCTGTTGTTACAACACCTACAAAGTCATGCTCGTGAACTTCGGGAGCTTCTTCTGAAACTTCTTCTGATTCAACTTCTGAAGAATCTTCTTCTGATTCGTCTTCTTCTGTTGAAGTTTCTTCTGATGCATCTTCAGAAACCTCTTCTGATACATCTTCAATAGCAGGAATTACTTCCTCATCAAGAATTTCGCCACAATCTGCACATACAAGCTGCTTGAGACCGTCAACACCGATTTCTGCAGGATAAACGATTTCCCAAACACCGTTATGACCTGTTGCTGCGATAGGTTCATCATATGTTTCACCGCAAGCACATGTGTATGTCATAACACCGTCTTCTGTACATGTGGGTTCTGTTGTTACAACACCTACAAAGTCATGTTCGTGAACTTCGGGAGCTTCTTCTGAAACTTCTTCTGATTCAACTTCTGAAAAATCTTCTTCTGATTCGTCTTCTTCTGTTGTTACTTCTGAAGATACTTCTTCTGATTCGTCTTCTTCTGTTGTTACTTCTGAAGATACTTCTTCTGATTCATCTTCTTCTGTTGTTACTTCTGAAGATACTTCTTCTGATTCATCTTCTTCTGTAACGGTTTCCTCTGTTGAAACTTCTTCTGATTCAACTTCTTCTGCTGTCACATCTTCACCTGTAACTGATTCTGTTTCAATTGCAAGAAGAACATCGCTGTCAGCAAAAACAGCAACAATTGTGCTTGCTACAAAAACAAGAGAAAGAATGCAACACAGAAGTGTCTTGAGATTTTTACTCATGATAAAAATTCCTCCTTGATTTTTTAATATCTCTGCAAGAACTGCACGATATCTTTTTTTATACTCTGTACATAAAAAACAGAACTCATTTATGATAGCATAAAAGCAATTTTAAATCAAGGCTTTTAATTTGTTTTTTATCCGTTAATATTAACAAATTTAGTATTGTTTTTCCAATTACCGTTTGACAAAAATGTTACTCTCATAAAAATGGCTGTTTTTCTTCATTTTCTGACGGAATAATAAACAAGATTCATACCGTCATCAGTAATTTTTATTTCAGCCTCACCGGTTGCATATTTATCATCGGCGGAGTATACTCCGAAACGCACTTTTATTACATCGTTCACGACATCAATACTGTCTGCAACAACAATATTTATAAAGGGTAATCCGTCTGCCGCAGGTGTCATAAAATACCCGTCCGAATACTTAAAAAACGCATAGTCATTTTCCGTAAAAACACTCTCGGCAGAAACGGTAACACCGAGATATTTTCTGAGCACTTCATTTACTTTATCTGCTGAGACACAACTGTAATATCCTATACTGTCATCAATCTGACGGATTTCAACTGCATCCTCATCAGTTCTCTTCAGATGAGAATACGCAAATCTGATCATTTCATACGTATTTCTGCTGTCAGGTGTATATTTCTCTTTTTCAGAAAAATATACTTTTGAGAAAACAGACAGAAAATCATTCACCGCATCTGTGCTTATATCAATGTTTTCTGTTTTTCCGGCTGTTGTTGTTTCTTCTTTTACATCTTCTTCATTATCATCGTTATAATAATTATTCTGATTATTATTCTCATTATCATCATATTCAACATATGCCTGAGTTGTCGGTGTCTCGGGCTCACCGATTATTCCTTTATCATTGAGATACCAGAAGGTTGCAGAAGCCCCCGCAACAGCAAGTATCATTACACCTGAAAAAACAGCTTTTGCTTTATTCATAATTTTCGGCCTCCTTTTTTGTGTATTATAACATAAGTCTTTTCTGCTTTCAACAACAAAAAAAACAGCCATTCACGAAGAATGACTGTCTGATATTCTGTTTATCAACCGAACATACCGCTGAGACTGCCGAATATAGCACTGAATACAGCGATAAGATTGCTGAAGAAAGCAAAGAAATCGTGCATAAACATTGCCATTGCATCATCAGCAAAAAGGTCCTGATACTTAACCATATATGTTTCGTATTCAGAGGGAGCAGCTTCGTTGAGAGTGAACATTCTGATACCTCTTACTTCTGTCATACCGTATGACTGGAAGCCGCATGTGGGAGAGTTGATGAGGTCAATACCCTTGTAAGGAACAATAAATGAGTTTGAGTGGTCATGACCTGTAACGATACCGATAACATCGCCGCCCTCAACAAGAGCGTCAAACTGACCGCCGTTTGTTGCTGAAGGACAGGGAGGTTCGCCCATAAAGCTACCTTCTGCTGCTGTTTCGGGAAGAGCATAGAACTTGCCGTACTTGGAAATTGCACCGGGTGTACCTGCAGGAACTTCATCAAGAGCTTCGAAAATTTCAGGAACAATAATGTGCTGGAATGCGAGTGAAGGAACAACTTCGCCGCCGTTTGCAGCCTTGAGTTCTGCAGACTTTGCCTTGTACCAGTCAATCTGGCTCTGCTTTACATGGTCATATCCGCCGTTTTCATCATAACTGCCTGAGTCGAAAAGCCAGCAGTTGAAAACGATATCATCAGCATCTGTTGATGAGAAAATGGGCACATTGTATGTACCTACGCCGTCAAGTGCTTCGCCTTCATCAAAACCGATAAAGCAGCTGTACTCTTCATAGACCTTCATCTGGTCTTCCTTGCTCATTCTTCCGCCGTCATCGTCATGATTGCCGAAAACCATAGCAACGGGAATACCGTAGGGCTCAAGGATATCCATAAATGCTCTGATAGCCTTTGCGCTTCTGTCAGCATTAGGTGTGATGTGACCTGCAATGTTATCACCTGTAAGGATGATAAGGTCAGGCTGTTCTGCAGCAACAGCAGCATCAATGAAGTTTGCTGTAACGCTCAGGAGCATAGCATCGTCCTGAATGTCTGCAAGGTTCATAATTTTAAATGTGCCGTCTTCGTTAAACTGAAGTTTTGCCTCTTCTGCCGGAGTAAGTGCGGATGCACAGGGCATAAGAGCACATACAGCCATGATAACTGTCATCATAATTGCTGTAAATTTTTTCATGAGAAAACCTCCTGATTTTTATTTAGCATTTCCATTATAATTCAAATTTTTTATTTGTCAACACTTTTAAATCATTATTAACAAAATAAATCAAATAAAATACAGTTATAAAAGCATATTCAATAATAATTGAATAAAAAGCTCTTGTAATTATTAGAATAATATTGTATAATACATTTTAACTATTATTTACAGGAGTTGAGAAAATGAGCGATCCTATCAAAGTTGACTTTTCCGATAAGGGAAAAGGCAGGGGCTCTTCAACAAAAGAAGTTTACATTCCCCCTGAAAAGGCAGGACTCAAAATTTTTATCAGTATCATTATGACAATCATAGGCGGAGCAGTTGCTTATTACTTCTTGCTTCCCCCCATGAACTTCGGTGCAATTGATTTCTATGTTTATTGGGCAGTTGTTGCGGCAATTTTTGTCGGTTCAAACTTCCTTTTATCAAAAGCATTCATCCGCCCCGAATATATCCCTTATGTTAAAAAGGTTGCAATTGCACCCATTATCATTGTTGTTATTCTTGCTCTCGTTCTCGGTGTGGGTTATCTCACATCAAGCGTGTTCTTCAGAGCAGCATCATACAGCGAACTGCTTTCATTCAATGAGAGTACAGACCTTGACTCAGGTGTTACAAAAATTGACAGCACTATTGATTTCCGCAACGTTGCAATGATTGACGCAGCAGCTGCTGAAAAACTTGCCGACAAGGTTCTCGGTGACCTTGCAACAATCGGTCTTGAATCACAGTTTGAACTTGCAAGTGAATACTCAACACAGATTAACTACAACGGTGCTCCCTGCAGAGTTTATCCTCTGAGATACGGCAACTTCTTCAAGTGGCTCAACAACACAAAAGACGGTTTCCCCGGTTATGTTATCGTTAACATGAACAATCAGGAAACTGAATTTGTTCTTCTTGATGAAACATCATCTGCAGGCTACATGAAGTATTCACCCACAGAATTCCTTCAGAAGAATTTAAGACGTATTGTCCGTTTTGAATATCCTACAGCAATTATCGGTAACATTTCATTTGAAGCAGACGACAACGGTACACCCTATTGGATCTGCGAAGTTATTGAAAAGAAAGTCGGTCTCATCGGCGGTGACGATGTAAAGGCTATCGTTATGGTTGATGCCGTTTCAGGTGATTCAAAGTACTTTACAATCGAAGAAGTAAAAGCAGGCGAAGCAACAGATGCACTAGGCAACACAGTAAGCCTTTCATGGATTGACCAGGTATTCAATGCAGACCTTCTTGTTCAGCAGTATAACTACTACGGCACATACCTCAACGGTTTCTGGAACTCAATCTTCGGTCAGTCAGGCGTTAAAAAGGCAACTGTAGGTTCAAGCTACATTGCAATGGATGACGACGTTTATATCTACACAGGCGTAACAAGTGTTACTGCCGACGAATCAATTCTCGGTTTCATTCTTATCAACCAGAGAACAAAGGATGCTATCTTCTATACTACAACAGGTGCAACAGAATCTGCAGCACAGAACTCAGCACAGGGTGCTCTTTCAGATAAAGGCTGGACAGCAACATTCCCGCTCCTTATCAACCTTGACGGCGAAGCAACTTACTTCATGTCAATGAAAGACGCAAGTAATGTTGTAAAGGGTTATGCAATGGTTAACGTAAGCAACTACAACATCGTTGCAACAGACGCCGCAGACGGTAACCCCGACCTTGTAAAGTGTATCAATAACTATTCAAAGGTTCTCAAGGATACAAAGAATGTATCAATCAAAGTTGACACATCAATTGCTCCCGAAACACCTTCAACAGACACAAACGAAAATACAGAATCAACCGTAAATTCTGTTTCAGGTGTTATTACAGATATCAAGTCACAGATTGAAAACGGTTCAACATGTTACTATATCAAGGTTGCAGACAGATACTTCAAAGTAAGTGCCGACGATGTTCCCGAAGCAATCTTCCTTGAAAAAGGCGACAATGTAACGGTAACTTTCAAGAATTCAGACGGTGCATGGGCAGAGGCTACAGATATCTCAGCCGCAGAACAGGAAAGCGTAGCATAAAAACTTTATAAAAATAATCAAGGAGTCGTTCATTGAACGGCTCCTTTTGTTATACAAATCAGAATTTGTCGAACTGAAGTTCAACAAAAATTCTCAATTCTCAATGCGCAATGCTCAATTGTGGAAAGGGCTTCGCCCTTTGACCCATTTATATAATTCAAGCCCGAAGGGCTTCCGAAATTGCGAATTGAGCATTTCAAATTGCGAATTTAAAAGAGCCCTACAAATTATTGTTTGTTTATTTCCGTT
>JAZSPR010000125.1:0-3020 GCA_045537555.1 Acutalibacteraceae bacterium
CCGACATTACTCATTACTCACTACTCATTGCTCATTTTTGTCGGGCTTCAGCCCGACAAATTATTGTTTATCACAAAAAAAGCAGGGTGCTTTCGCACCCTGTTTTATATTCAACAATTATTTGTATGTAACGTTGTTGATTGTCATTCTGTTTGTAAGAGTAGCGTAACCTGAAACAGGAACGATAACTGCTGTTGCATCAACTTCAATATAATAGTTCATAACCTGTACAAGTGATTCAACTTTGCCTGATGCTGTATCAAATACAAGAGTTGCTGTACAGTCCTTACCTGTAAGATCGAACTTATCAACTTTAACAACAGCGGAGAACTGAGCAACAATATCATCAATTTCAGCCTTTGAAAGAGGATTGAACATTGAACCAACGATACTGTCACAAGATGTTGCACCTTCTGCTGCGGGCAACGGATTCTTTTCATCGTTAAGAACGATTTCAATAGTTGTTTTGCCGCCGCTTTCTTTCATAGTAGCAGTTTTGATTGCACTAACATCAGTAAGAAGACATCCCTTTGTATTTCTGATAACGGGTATCTGTTCCATATCTTCTCTCTTCTGAAGGTCTGCATCTTCTTCACTTGTCATAAGACCCTTAGCAATGGGAAGAACAAGGTTACCGACTGTACCGAGATCATAGTCATCCTGAAGAACCTGGAATTCTTTCTTTTCATATGTAGCTACGCCGCCCTTGAGCTGGTTCATAACTTCTGTGTACTTCTTAAGGATTTCTTCCTTTGAAGGACCTGCAGGCTGTTCAGGAGCGGGAGTTGTGTCCTGAGCACCGGGATTTTCGGGAGTTGTGTCCTGAGTACCGGGATTTTCGGGAGTTGTGCCGGGAGTTGTGTCCTGAGTACCGGGATTTGAGTTCTGACTAGGTGTTGACTGCTGCTGAGCAGGAGCCTGAACTGCTGCGCCGCCTGTTGACATCTGTGCAACTTTAGATGCTGTAACGATACAGCAGATTGAACAGATACAGATAGCAAATACTGTTACTACTGAAACGAGTCTGGAAAGTACGGGTGAATCGTACTCATGGCTTTTTTTCATGGTTGGAGTTACCCCTTTCATGGATTTGTTCTTTAATTAACCCAACATAAATTTTCTGATGTAGATTACATCGGTTATATTAAATTTACATCATATGAGCAAAAAAGTCAAGATGTAATTTTATATTTCTATAAACTTTTTAACATTTTTCTTAAAAAAAGCTACAATAAATCCCATATTTTTCCATTTTTAATATTTTAATCCCGTTATACCGTCTGCAATATCTCTGAAAACGGGTGCACAGTCTTTTGAAGAATAGTTACCGTCTTCTCTGAAAACGGTAATTACATATTCGGGATTTTCTGCAGGAAAATAACCCGAGAACCATGTATGAACCATTTTGTTTCCGTTTATGATTTTTCCCGTTTCGGCTGTTGCGGTTTTTCCTGCCGCATCAAAGCACATCGGTTTTGCATTAATACCGCTACCCTGAAAAACGGTCTGACGGAGCATTTCATTTATTATTTTGTTTATATTATCGGGAATCACTTTTGCCTGAGGTTCTTTTTCATAGTAAGCAAACACTTCCCCGTTCTCATCAATCATATTTTCAAAAAGATACGCTTCACCGTAATAGCCACTGTTTGCAAATGCACGGTATAACGATGCCACCTGCAAAGGTGTTGCGAGCAGACTGCCCTGACCGAATGAGAGATTTGCAAGAGAAGCCGCCGAATCAATATGAGGAATGTTACCTGATTTATTTATAATAGTATCGGACAGAGAATATTCATGTCCGAAGCCGAGAGAAGATGCAGTTGTGAGTATGTTATCGGAACCGACTTTCTGACCGAGCTGAATAAAATATGAATTGCACGAAACAGCCATAGCCTCATACATATTGAGCATGCCGTGTCCTTCACGTTCATGACAATTAAAATCAATACCTGAAATATTCACTTTTCCGCCGCAAAAAAACTCAGTATCGGGGCTTATCCCCTGTTCAAGAGCCGCAACCGCCACAACCGGCTTGAAGACCGACCCGACGGGATAAGCTTCAAGTGCTCTGTTAAGAAAAGGTGAATCGTCACTTCCGAGAGAGGCAGAAAGATTGTTTATATCATATTCGGGAAAACTTGTAAGAGCAAGAATTTCACCTGAAGAGACATCAAGAACGACAACGGCACCCTTTTTAAGTCCGTTTTGTTCCATTGCATTTTCACACACACGCTGTATTTCTTTATCAATTGTCAGAACAACACCGCCCGATGAGAGATAATTGTCAGACACAACCTCACAACCGAGTCCTTTCAGCATTCTTCCTGAAGATGAAACATTGTAACGAACGGAAAGACGCCCCGAATATTCACTCAGAAGCTCCTGAAAATCTTTTTCAATCCCCGAAACACCTTTTCCCTCATAATCGGTATAGCCCGTCAGATGAACCGCAAGAGGGTTTTCTTCATATCTGTTGTAAACAGTAAGCTCCGTTATATCATCATGAATGCCGTCATACGAATCACACATAAAAACAAATGGAATGCCTTTTTTGAGTTTCTCTCTGATTTTTATATATTCATCACGAGAAAGATTGCTTTCAAGATATTTTACGGCTGAATCCGTGGGATTTATAAAAAGAGCTTTATGCGTGACGGAATTGACAAGAGGTATCATGTTTCTGTCATAAATCATACCTCTTGTTGACGCCACATTCATCACACGTGCACTTTTCTGCTCTGAGGCATCAACGGAATATACATCCGAAATATATGCAATACGGAAAACAAGCGATGCCGATAATATACAAAGTAATAAAAAAGAAATAACCGTTCTTTTTGCCATAAAACCACCCACAAGGTAGTTTTTGCAGTAAGAACGGAAATAAACAAACAATAATTTGTAGGGCTCTTTTAAATTCGCAATTTGAAATGCTCAATTCGCAATTTCGGAAGCCCTTCGGGCTTGAATTATATAAATGGGTCAAAGGGCGAAGCCCTTTCCACAATTGAGCATTG
>JAZSPR010000128.1:0-5566 GCA_045537555.1 Acutalibacteraceae bacterium
AAACAATAATTTGTCGCTCAGCGACAAATTATTGTTTCAATTCTCAATTTGAAATGCTCAATGCGCAATTTTGGAAAAGGCTCCGCCTTTTGAACCATTATAATGGGGTAAGGGGCAACGCCCCTTCATCAATTGCGAATTGCGAATTTAGCATTGCGAATTTATAAGACCTTGACAAATTCTGATTCGTAAATCAATATAAATATAAAAAAATCCGACTTTTGCCGGATTTTTTTTATTCACTTACAATATTATAAGCATCAAGATTAATTTTAACTCCGGGTTCATTGACATTCTGAGTGAAATCGGTGAGTTCCCATTTCATCAGGAGTTCCTGTGTCACGGCATCGTAAAGTTCGCATCTTGAAGCGAAGCCGAACATATCGTCAACCCATACATATGCTATCTGTGTTTCCACACCGTTTTCCGTCTGCACCTGCTTATATCTTGTTGCACTTCGCTGCCCCACAAAATCTTCACCGACTTTTGTAACATTTTTATAAACGGGGAAATACGGGTCACAGACCGATAAAAGCATAAATCCCGAATGCATACTGTCGATTGAGCCGTCTGTTATAACGGTTGAAGTTCCCGTTTTTTTGTTGTTGTCGAGCATGTACTGAATCATGTAGCCGTCTTCCTGAGAAAGAAACGTCACAATGTTTGTTGCATTGTCAATTGACTGATAGTAATTACCGAATTTGCCTTCGGTAATTGTGGATGAACCTGTCTTTTTATCGTAATAATCATAAGAAAGTGCGTATGATGTCTGCCATGAGTTATCGGCGTTTATAAGCTGTGAATCATCATACTTTTTTGTTGTGTCAGGTTCTGTGGGAATTACATAATCGCCGAAATTTACATTTCCCTCAGGAGTGTTGTTATCAGAACATGATGCGAAGAGCATCACAGCGCATAAAAGCAGAGTGAAAATCAAAACAATTCTTTTCATAAATCATCCTCCGTGTATATTATCTTAAAACTTACATCGTTTGTCAAGGAAAAAGAGAATTTTTTTTAAGATATTGAATATATCGGTTTATTTTGATATAATAAACTAAAATAAAACTTGAAAGAGGTTTTTTCTATGCGTAGTGTAATTGATGTCAGTTTAATTCTTTTTATTATCGCACTTATTTTCGGTATTGCCGCAACTGTTGCTTTTCTTGTAAAGCGAGTTAAAGAAGGCGGAGTGAAAGCCGCAATGCTTAAAGCATTTGCAAGCACACTCTTTATCGCAACGGGTGTTGCCGCAACATCTTATGTAATCGGTGCCGATAAATTCAGTTTTGCTCTTTTTGTTGTAATGGGGCTTGTAATGGGACTTATGGGCGACATCTGGCTTGACCTGAAATGGGTTTACCCCGAGTCAAACGATACATACACATTTGCAGGTTTCGGCTCATTCATGATAGGTCATTTCTTCTACATCGCAGGTCTGTTCATTAATTATGCAGATTTCACAAAGCCTCTTTATATCGTAATTCCTGCAATTATTGCACTTGTCCTCGGTGGCGGAGTAGTAATTCTCGAAAAGCCAATGAAGATGGTTTACGGCAAGTTCAAGACAATCACAGGAGTTTACGGCTTTGTCTTGGGCTTTATGACATTCCTTTCAGGCTCACTTGCACTTATGAACAATTTCAAGGTTATGACACTCAACTTCATGTTTGTCGGAGGCGTTCTTTTCCTTCTTTCAGACCTTATCCTTTCAGGTACATATTTCGGCGAAGGCAAGAGAAGACCTGTTGATATCGTCACAAACCATGTGTCATACTATGCGGCACAGTTTGTTATTGCAAGCGCGATAATGTTTATTTAAACAATAATTTGCCGAGCTCTTTCAAATTCGTAATTTGAAATGCTCAATTCGCAATTTCGGAACACCTGACGGTGTTGATTATATTAAAATTGTGTGATAAACCCCGTAGGGGCGCCCATTGGGCGTCCGTCTCAGGAAAAACAAATTATGTAGGGACCGATGCCCACATCGGTCCGATTGCGTAGTGTAACGGAGCAATAACGGTGGAACACCGTTCAATTGAGTTTCTTATTGTAATCAATTTGTTCAACATGTGGAAATCTAACGATTTCCAATTTGTCTTCGACAAATCGGCGGCTTGGGGGCAAGCCGCCCTACGTTATTGAACCCGACAAATTCTGATTTATACAAAAAAGGTGACTCATCTGAGCCACCTTTTTGTTATTCATTATTTCTTTCTGAACTGCTGTTTCATTCTCAGTTCTTTTGAGAGAATCTTTTTACGGAGTCTGAGGCTCTTGGGTGTTACTTCAAGGAGCTCGTCATCACTTAAGAATTCCATACTCTGCTCAAGGCTGAGTGTTGAATGGGGAACAAGACGGAGTGCATCGTCTGAGCCTGAAGCACGTGTATTTGTCATTTGCTTTTTCTTGCAGACATTACATACGATGTCTTCATTCTTTGCACATTCACCGCAAATCATACCCTCGTAAACGGGCACACCGGGTCCGATGAAGAGACGACCTCTGTCCTGAGTATTGAAAAGACCGTAAGCTGTGCTTTCGCCTGTTTCGTGAACTACGATTGAACCTCTGTCACGTGTCTGAATATCGCCCTTGAACGGCTCATAACCAGCGAAAAGGTTGTTCATAACGCCGTAACCGTTTGTGTCTGTGAGGAACTCACTTCTGTAGCCGATAAGACCTCTTGCGGGAATCTTGAACTCAAGGTGAGTTGTTCCGCCGTCACGGATGCTCATGTCTTCGAGTTCACCTTTACGTGACCCGATTTTTTCCATAACTGCACCGACATATGATTCGGGAACTTCAACAATAAGAAGCTCCATAGGCTCAAGCGTTTCGCCGTTTTCACCCTTTTTGAGGATAACCTTGGGACGTGAAACAGCAAATTCATAGCCCTGTCTTCTCATGGTTTCGATAAGGATTGAAAGATGAAGCTCACCTCTGCCCGAAACCTTGAATGAATCGGTTGTTTCAGTCTCTTCAACTCTCATGCTGACGTTTGTTTCAACTTCCTTGAAGAGTCTTGCACGGATGTTTCTTGAAGTGACAAATTTGCCTTCCTGGCCTGCAAAGGGGCTGTCGTTGACCATGAAGTTCATTGAAATTGTGGGCTCGTCAATTTTAACGAAGGGGAGGGGATCAATGCAGTCCTGAGCACATATTGTTTCACCGATATTGAGCCCTTCAATACCCGAAACGGCAACGATGTCACCTGCTTTTGCAGAGTCAACCTCGGCTCTCTTAAGTCCTTCAAACTGATAAAGTCTTGATACTTTAACATTCTGAGTTGTGCCGTCCTGTTTGCAGATAACAACATTCTGACCCATTTTGACGGAGCCTCTTTCAACCTTGCCAACACCGATTCTGCCTACGTAATCGTCGTAGTCGAGTGATGAGAAAAGAAGCTGTAAGGGCTGTTCAGGGTCACCTTCGGGTGCAGCAATGTTATCAATGATAGCCTGAAGAAGAGGCTGCATATCGCCTTCACGCACGTCTGAATCAAGTGAAGCATAGCCTTCTCTTGCAGATGCGTAAACAACGGGGAATTCAATCTGGTCATCGTCAGCACCGAGTTCAATGAAAAGGTCAAGAACTTCATCAACGACTTCTGCAGGTCTTGCCCCCGGACGGTCAATCTTGTTGATTACAACAAGGGGCTTCTTGCCCAGAGCGAGTGCCTTTGAAAGAACAAATCTTGTCTGGGGCATACAGCCTTCAAATGCGTCAACAAGAAGCAGAACACCGTCAACCATCATCATGATTCGTTCAACTTCACCGCCGAAATCAGCATGGCCTGGAGTGTCGATAATATTAATTTTAACTCCGTTATAGTGAACGGATGTATTCTTTGAAAGGATTGTGATTCCTCTTTCTTTTTCAAGGTCGTTGGAGTCCATAACTCGCTCTGCGACCTGTTCGTTTGCTCTGAATGTACCGCTCTGATGAAGCATCTGGTCAACAAGTGTTGTCTTACCGTGGTCAACGTGAGCGATAATAGCTATATTTCTTAAACTCAAAATTATACCCTCTTTATCTTTTTCTACTTATATATAATACTATATATAACATTTGCTTGGCAATAGTGAAAACACCGAAAAAAAGAAGATTTAAAATCGAATATTTTATTTACTTTTTTTGCAGTTCATTGTATAATTCAGAAAAAACCTTTTTTGGAGAATGATTTATGACTGATTTTAAACGCACACGAAATGCCTGTTATTTCACTAATGTGATAATGGCTTCGATTTTTACTCTGCCGCCGCTTCTTTTTGTAACTTTCCGTGAAACATACGGCATTTCATACACTTTGCTCGGAACTCTTGTTCTGATTAATTTCAGTACCCAATTGCTTATTGATTTGATTTTCACTTTCTTTACAAAGTATTTCAATATAAAAGTTACTCTCAGGGTTATGCCGTTGCTGACAAGTCTCGGCATGTTCATTTACGCCTTTGTGCCGATGTTGTTTCCGGATTATGCCTATGCCGGACTTGTTGTCGGTACTGTTGTATTCTCCGTTTCGGCAGGTTTAAGTGAAGTGCTTATAAGCCCTGTTGTTGCGGCAATTCCCTCTGACAATCCCGACCGTGATATGAGCCGTCTGCATTCTCTTTATGCGTATGGTGTTGTTATTGTTGTTGTGCTGAGCTCTGTTTTTCTTCGTATTTTCGGAACCGAGAACTGGATGTATCTTACATTCTTCTGGGCATTTCTGCCACTTATTTCTTTTGTTCTTTACTGCACTTCACCCATGCCCGAGGTGAATATGAATAACGGTGAAAAGGACGGCAAAAAGAAAAAACACAAGGGAATGTTCCTTTGTGTTATATGTATTTTCTTAGGTTCTGCCGCCGAAAATTCAATGACAAACTGGATTTCGAGTTATATGGAAAACGCATTGAATATCCCGAAAGTTGTCGGCGACGTGGCAGGTATGGCATTGTTCGGAATATTGTTGGGACTTGGCAGAACGCTTTATGCAAAGTACGGCAAGAATATTTCAAACGTGCTTCTTGTAAGTATGATATGTGCCGCAGCCTGTTATCTTTTTGCAGGTCTTTCACAGAATGTTATCATATCAATGATTGCGTGTGTTTTTACGGGACTGTGCACAGCGATGCTCTGGCCCGGAACACTTATTCTTATGGAAGAAAAATTCCCGAATCCGGGTGTTGCGGCATATGCGCTTATGGCTGCAGGCGGTGACTTCGGAGCCTCCGTTGCCCCGCAGCTTTTAGGTATAATAGTTGATAAAGTCACAATCAGCGAGTGGGCAATAAGACTTAGCAGTTCAGTTTCTCTTACACCTGAGCAGATAGGAATGAAAACGGGTATGCTCGTCGCAGCCCTCTTCCCGATTGCAGGTGTGTTACTGCTGTTGTTTATGAGGAAATATTTTAAGAAAAAAGTTGAAATAAACAAACAATAATTTGTCGGGCTGAAGCCCGACAAAAATGAGCAATGAGTAGTGAGTAATGAGTAATGTCGGAAGTCGCAAGCGACTTATGTTCCGCTTCGCTCTATAATGGGATTTAAAGGGCGTAGCCCTTTCATTCATTAC
>JAZSPR010000144.1:0-4711 GCA_045537555.1 Acutalibacteraceae bacterium
CCGCAGTATCACCCACCTGTACTGAAGCCGGTTTAACAGAATGGAAAAAATGCAACGATTGCGGCAAGGTTATAGCAGAAGCAGAAACAGTTGATGCTCTCGACCATTTATGGGGCAATTGGACACAGACAAAAGCTCCCGATTGCACCGAACAAGGTGAAAACAGAAGAGATTGCGACAGATGTAACGAGGTTGAAGTTAAAGCTATAGCTGCAACAGGCCATGTAATATGGACTGATTGGACAGTAATAGTTGTACCGACCTGTGAACAAAACGGTTTCGAAACACACACTTGCATCTGCGGTCAGTCTGAAACAAGAGAAATTCCCGCAGCGGGTCACGCTGATGCTGACGGCGACAATGTGTGTGACAACTGCAATTATGATTGGAACGAACCCGAAGAAGACAACAGCATAGTTGGCAGAATTAAGGCTTTTATTCAAAGAATTATTGACTTTTTAAAAAATATATTCAAATTAGGATAACTTATAAAACATAACCGTCGGGAACAAATTTCTCGGCGGTGTTTGCTGTATATGCCTCTTCCGTTTTTCGGTAACCGCTTCCAAAAATAAATCTAAGCAAAAAATCAGCTTTCCGGTATATAAATACTGCGTCACATTTTTCAAAAAAACATTGACAAGCAAACAAATGTTCTATATAATTGTAAATTGGTAAATTATGTATTTGCCTTAAAACTTAATATCAACTGAAACACATTTATTAGTGCCTATAGCGAGCCGAAAATCACTGTACCGACCCGAAAAGTATCCGTCCGAATACTTGGTCGGGAAATATACGGACAACCAGTGCTTAAACTTTAAGCCGTTACATAGTTTCAGTGCAAACTGTGCGAGAGGATGAAATGCCCTCCCGCTATTTGTGCTGTCTATGTGACGGCTTTTTTGTTTGCAAAAAACTTTTTCTGAAAATCAGGAACAATTTTATGTGGCTTGTTCCCATTACCTTTAGGTGCAATTTCCCTATATAGTAACTGCCCCCACTAAAGCATCTCGGTATAAAGGATACTACAGCCACCTTTACATAGCGAAGCTGGTCTGCGGTATATACCGCAACTAAAGTTTGTCGCTCCCTTGATAAGCGAGAAATTTTAGTTTATGAGCCTCGCAGAGCCCACTGACATCTTTGCACGGTGAAGGCGTGAAAGTGTCATAGTGGGTTACGCACTTTCGGAGAAAGCAGACGGTGTTATAAGAACCTGACTCCGTCAGAACCTTGTTACTCGCAATGCTCGTAATAAGAACCTGCCTTCGGCAGAACCTTGGCGGCGTGGCTTTGCCACTGGCTAAGCTCTATTATATGGATGGTGAAAACCGTGTGTGTCTCACTGAAATCTTTGCTAACACCAAAAATTCAGTTGTTGATTTGGTGGAAAGTACAATCAGATATGATGCTAATTGTAATTAGAAAATTCTTAATTGATGTAGAAAAAATGAAAATGCTATGCTATAATGAAAATGTAAACAGCGGAATATAGTGTGGTTGTTTTCGGAAAAGGAGGTAAATTTTGAAACAACGCATCTATAACGCAGCTTTGTATTCCAGACTTTCCCGTGATGATGAGCTTTACGGTGAAAGCTCAAGCATAAGCACTCAAAGAAAAATGCTCCGTGATTTTGCAACGGAACAAGGATTTCACATTGTCGGTGAATATATTGACGACGGTTGGTCGGGAACTAATTTTGACCGCCCCGATTTTCAGAGAATGATAGACGATATTGAGGACGGCAAGATAAATTGTGTTATCACAAAAGACCTTTCCCGACTGGGCAGAAACTATATTCTTACTGGACAGTACACGGAAATATATTTCCCTTCAAAGAATGTTCGATATATTGCTATCAGCGACGATGTGGACTCGGATAAGGGCGAAAGCGATATTGCACCCTTCCGTAATATTCTCAATGAAATGGTGGCAAGAGATACGAGCAAAAAGGTTAAAGCCGCTATGCGAGTAAAATTCAACAACGGAGAGTTTATCGCTCCCATAGCACCCATTGGATATATTATTGACCCGAACCGAAAAAACAAGCTGATGATTGACGAAGAAACTGCTTGGATACCCAAAAAGATATTTGAGCTTGCGGCTCACGGTAAAGGAGCAGGCGGAATTGCCAGATTGCTCACAGCAGAAAAAGTCCATACCCCTACTTGGTATAGATACAAGAGGTATGGTGAACGGGCTTCAAAGTTTGAAAATCAGCTTGAAGAAATTCGTTGGCAATGGTCATTCGTGAGTGTCAGAGGTATTCTTGATAATGAAGCCTATATCGGAAATACTGTTCATTACAAATGTCAGAAGGTTTCCTTCAAAAGCAAGAAAAACCGTAAGACATCTGAGGATGAATGGTTAAGGGTTGAGAACACACACGAGCCTATTATTTCAAAAGAGTTATGGGATTTGGCACATGCCCATATGAACTCCCGTAAGCGACAGGCAAAACGAGACGAAAATAATGTTTTTTCGGGATTAGTTTACTGTGGTGAGTGTGGTTGGTCCTTAAGCTCTGCTAACTGTAAAAAGCAAGCAAAATATCTGAGATGCACAAAATACGGCCAGCGAGGCAAAGTGGCCTGCTCCCTACACTTCACTCCGTTCAAATTGTTATACGGTGTGGTCTTGCTTCGATTACAGTATTGGCTACTTGAGGTTCATCAGAATCAGGGTAAGATTCTTGACAGACTTTTGCAATCGGGTGAAAGACAGCGAGAAACGGAACGTAAGCATTATGAGAAAGAAATACAGAGAGCCACTAAACGCAAGAAGGATGTTGACCGGCTTTTTGCGAAGACTTACGAGGATTTTGCTTGCGGCAGGCTTGACGAAGAAAACTATGAAATGCTGAGAAACAAGTACCGCAATGAGCAGATACAGCTTGCAGAACAAATATCGCAGTATGAAGAAAAGCTGACGGCTACAAAGGCCACAGAGGAAAATGTGCGTAAGTGGGTTGACTTAATCAGCAAATATTCAGAAATCAATGAGCTTACTGCACCGCTTCTCAACGAACTGATTGAAAAAATAGTAGTTCACGAAAAACGAATTGACACCGACGGAAAACCGACGAGAGATATTGAAATCTACTACCGTTTTGTCGGCAGAATTGATTAACACACATTAGAATGAGCCTGCCCTCGCAGGCAGGCTCAGATTTATGAAATACAATATCCTTAAGTAATGTAAGGCGGTGATTACAATATTCCTAACCTCATATTACCACCTGAAGAAGCAAATATCAATCTTGGTAAGTGGGGTATACTTCATAAAGACTACTTGCAAAAATACAACCCGACATTGTTTTTCACTCTCTTAACCCAAGGTAACCTCTATCAGCATTGTGCCGAGGTAGAGAAACAGGCACGAGATATGTTTGATACTCTTGTAGAACAGATGAAAGAAACTGAAGGTGTTACCGAACAGTTAAAAGAGCAAGACCAACTTGAATGGGTGCAGAGAATGAGCAATATTCAGTCACGGGCAAGAGAAATTGTTTGTGAGGAACTGATTTATATTTAACAAAAAAGCACGGCTTACAAAAAGTCGTGCTAAATCTTTAGCTATTCATTCATTAAATCAAATGCAAGTGTTATGCTCCAACCGTAATCTCTGATAGTCTGATATTTTACCCTGAAATCATATGGCTCAACTACTGTACCTTTTCTGTTGAAACAAAAAGGAGGTGTTCTGTTTTCACTGTCATAAAATTCGTAAACCGTGCCTGTGCGGTTGTACCATTCGTTTATAACTTCCAGGGTTTTGTCTTTAATCTTTCGGGACAGTTCACCGTATCCGTAATCAGCAAGTCCCATTGAAATCATATAGTTATAGTTAATCCATACGGGGCCGCGCCACAAATCAGAACCGAAAGTTTTATCCTTTTTTGATATTGTCGGTATAGGAAATTCGGAGCCGAATTCATCGGGGTTTTCAAGGTGAGCAATAAGTTTACTGCACTGCTCATCACTGCTTATGCCTGCAAAAATTGATAGGAAGGATGCAACTGACTGCACTTTATGGAGACAGTTATGCTGTATATCGTAATCATAGTAAAAGCCGTCTTCCTCGCACCAAAGAGCAGTGTTTATATCACCCTTGATTTTTTCGTACCAACTGCCGAAGAAAAGAGAATTTTCCGCATCTTCGAGCTCGTCGGCAATTTTTTTCATAAACCTTGCCTCGCTTGCCATATAGCAGGAAAAGTCAATAGCATAAAGGTCGCTTTCTGTGTCAAATCTCGGTGAGTTATCCATACCTGATTCGTCACATCGGTTATTAAGCTCAGGGTTGGTGTGCCAACTGTAAAGCTCTTTTTCACTTTTTCGTCTGTTATTCTGACACCAATGCAGAAATCTTTTATTGTTTTCGAAAACAGTTTTCAGAAATTCCTTATCGCCGCTTTTTTCATAAACGAGCCAAGCTCCCCATGCAATAACAGGAGGCTGTGTTATATCTGAAATATAGTCAGGTCTTGCCATATGGGGTATAAATCCGTCTTCTTTCTGAACGTCAAAAAGTGCAAGAATAAGATTCTGTGCAATTTCTGCGTCAAGGTGTCTGTGACCGATGGCATGAAAAACCGAATCCCACAGCCACATATTTCTGTGAGGCAGACGGTCAGGTGTTGACCATATTCTTTTTATATTACCCTCGGGAGAATAAAGCTGACTTCTCATTACGCTTATACATTTA
>JAZSPR010000088.1:0-8152 GCA_045537555.1 Acutalibacteraceae bacterium
AAAGAGGACAATCTGTACTTCGTCAAGGGCGATAATCCTATGTGTATTTATCACTTTCCCGAAATCGGAGTATATATCTATGCTTCAACGGAAGACATTCTTAAAAAGGCTCTGAAGAAGATTCCATACAGATTCGGTAAGGGAACTAAGGTTGAATTATCCTGTGGTGATATTCTGAAAATCAATCGTTACGGCAGAATCATAAAGTCAAAGTTTGATACGGAGCTTCTTGACACTTACAACTACTATGCATATCCGTCATACAGAAGATATACATTTACCTTTGATGCAAAACCGACCATATCACGAAACAATGAATACATACAACTGCTGAAAAAACATGCATCGTATTACGGCTACACTGAGGACATCGTTGATATGCTCATTGATGAGGGATATTCAACCGATGATATTGAAGATATGCTGTATTGTGGTGTTTTCTGATGTGCCAATAGGGTGTACCCGTATGACATACTTGCAAAGTATCCCATTAGGGTTGTTTTCACAATTTTGGGATATGTCAAAAAGAAATACAACCCTATTGAGAAAATGAGGTGATAACTTGAAAATCGGATATATCAGAATCAGCACAACCGATCAGAACACGGCAAGACAGGAAGTTCTTATGAACGAACTCGGTGCAGAACAGGTATTCATTGACCGTATGAGCGGAAAGAATACAGACCGTCCTGAACTCAAACGGATGATGAATTTTGTCCGTGAAGGTGATGTTGTTATTGTTGAATCAATCAGCCGATTTGCCCGTAATACCAAAGATCTGCTGGAGCTTGTGGATCAGCTTACCGAAAAACAGGTAGAGTTTATATCAAAGAAAGAAGCTATCGACACCACAACTCCGACAGGTAAATTTATGCTGACAGTCTTCGGTGCTGTTGCAGAGCTTGAACGAGAATATATACTGCAACGGCAGAAAGAGGGCATAGCAATAGCAAAACAGAACGGTGTTTACAAGGGCAGAAAACCGATTGAGCATCCGAAGTTCAGAGAAGTTGTTGCTATTTGGAAAGAAGGTGATATAACGGCAACAGAAGCGATGAAACGGCTTGACATGAAGCCAAGCACATTTTATAGAAAAGTGAAGGAGATGACATGAATGCAGTGGGCATTTTTAGGATTTGTAACAACATTTTCGGTGTTATTCATTGCCGAAAAATCATTAAAACCCTGTACAGAATAAGGAGGTGGTAACATGACCGCATTACTGGCTTTAGTCAGCGGACCTCTTGCAAATTTCGCAGAAGGCGCAATCCTCGCTGTAACAGTTTTTCTTGCAAGCAAGGGTATTAAAATCAGCTAACATATTTCACCCCATATAAAACTCCCTCATACGGTAAGCTTAATGCAAACCGTATGGGGGAGATTTTTTTGACCTCATTATATAAATCAATCGAAATACTGATTTTCACCATCGTCAGAAATATTCCGAAGATTCTTCAATTGCATATCTTGTAGTTCCTTCAAATATTGTTTCAGTATAACGATTAATATCTGATTTAGCCTGGTTCATAACTTCTATTATTAATAAAAATGAAATTAACGCAAGTATAATAAATACAACGGCAAGTATGATTCTCCTTAAAACTATTTTTCTTTTTATATACTTTATATCGTTTTCGGTCATAAATGATTTTGCCAGTTCCTCGGGACTGCCGAAGTGCTTATAAATCAGGTTTATGTCCGTTATATTATTGCTTTCCGCATAATCGAAAACAGAATTTCTGATGTCCGTTACCGTCTGTTTTTTTATTTTTCTGTTGCAGACAAGGTTTTTTCTGACTTCTGAAATATATAAATTTATTTCATTTTCAATTGTTTTCATTGTTCTTTTCTCTCCAGTTTTCATAATGTGACACAAATTCTCCGCTCTCGTATTCATAGACAAGGATGTTTTTCTGTGATTCGACAGCGATAAGATATGATATAAGATAGCAGACACCGTACATTGTCAATGCAATGAGTACCGCCGAAATGATGATTTTGCGGATATTCGTTGCGTTTTTGATTTTTTTCGGGTCAGTATCGGACAGATGTGCCTGAGCAACCTCCTCAGGGGAACCGAAACGGGAGATTATCTGAGAAATATCGGTTATTCCGTTATTCTCGGCATAGTCATATATTGAGTTTTCAATATCATTCATTATTTCTTTTTTCAGTTTTCCGGAGCAGACAAGATTTCTGCCCACATCGGAAATGTAGTTTCTGATATCCTTCTCAATTGAACTCATGTGTTTTCCTCTGTTCTGTAAAAATTGCTTTCATCTTCCTGTGAGTAAGGTTCGTCTTCTATGACGGGACCGCTAAGATAAAAATTAACGCTTTTTCTGTCGATTATAATAATTGTGTGTACAACATACACGGCGACAGCCGTAAGGGCAAGGACGGCAAGAACAATAATAATATTTCTTACTTTTATTTTTCTTTTAACCGATTTTACATCGGCTGATAACAGAAATGTTTTTGCCAGGTCTTCCGGTGTGCCGAAATGAGCGTATATTTCATTTATATCTGTAATTTGTCTGTTGTCAGTATAATCAAGGACAGTATTTTCGATGTCTTTTAATATCTGTTTTTTCAGTTTTCCGGAGCAAATAAGATTTCTGCCCACATCGGAAATGTAGTTTCTGATATCCTTCTCAATTGTACTCATGTGTTTTCCTCTGTTCTGTATAAAATGCTTTCGTCTTCATATGACACGGAAAGTACTTCTATGGGGGAGTCGGCAAAAAAATGACCGGAAGCATCATGCTGATCAGCAATTACATACCCTATAAACACGGCAAAAACCGTAAGAACAACAACGGTAAAAGCAAGAACAATATTTCTTGTTTTTATTTTTCTTTTAACCGATTTTACATCGGCTGATGACAGAAATGTTTTTGCCAGGTCTTCCGGTGTGCCGAAGTGAGCGTATATTTCATTTATATCTGTAATTTGTTTGTTGTCAGTATAATCAAGGACATCATTTTCGATGTCTTTTAATATCTGTTTTTTCAGTTTTCCGGAGCAGACAAGATTTCTGCCCACATCGGAAATGTAGTTTCTGATATCCTTCTCAATTGAACTCATATTTTTATCATTATCTCCTTAATGCGATATTTGCAGACAGAGTAGTTACATCTTTGACGCTTTCTGTAAAATATCCGTGAGTTTCGTTATGAGCATCATATACAATAAAAAACATCACTCCAAGATAAATCATTATGATAGCAACAACTGCCGCAATTATCACCTTTCTGACGTTGATTGCTTTTTTTATGTTCTGAGGTTCTGCATCGGACAGGTACGCTTTTGCGATTTCTTCCGGTGTGCCGAAATGAGCGTATATTTCATTTATATCTGTAATTTGTTTGTTGTCAGTATAATCAAGGACATCATTTTCGATGTCTTTTAATATCTGTTTTTTCAGTTTTCTGGAGCAGACAAGATTTCTGCCCACATCGGATATGTAGTTTCTGATGTCCTTCTCAATTGCACTCATATTTTTATCATTATCCCCTTAATGCGATATTTGCTGACAGAGTAGTTACGTCTTTGACGCTTTCAGTGAAATATGCGACACTTGTATTGTTACTGCCGATGATGTTGTTGAAACATCTTTAATAACATCACTATTATAGTAATAAGCTATATTTTGGCTATGACTGTCGATTATTGCGATTATGAAAGTAATTGCCAACATTGCAAGTGCAATTACAATAGCCACAAGTAACATCTTTTTGATATTGATTGCTTTTTTTATGTTCTGCGGTTCTGCATCTGACAGGTATGCTTTTGCGATTTCTTCCGGTGTGCCGAAACGCTTATAAATATCATCTATGCTTTGTATGTCGGAATTTTCCGTAAATTCTAAAATTGCCTGCCTGATATCTTCAAGAATAGCAGTTTTGTCAGTATTTCGGCAGGGCAGATAAGCTTTCACCTGCGATAAATATTTTTCAATATCTTTATTAATTTCTGTCATTACTGTTTTTCCTCCCTGTTAAGTATCAGTACAATTTTCGTTGTAACTTTGTCATAATATATTCAATAATCAAAAAACTCCGGTAAAGTCAACAAATGTTGTCTCTTCTCCTATCACGACTGTAAATGTTCCGTAACCGTCACCATGTAAATCTAAAAAAACAGCGATCAAAAAACCTAAAAAAATCAAAAGAGCTGCAACAACTGCCGCAATTATCACCTTGCGGACGTTGATTGCTTTTTTTATGTTCTGCGGTTCGGTATCGGACAGATATGCTTTTGCGGTTTCTTCCGGTGTGCCGAAACGCTTATAAATATCGTTAATGGTTTCTGCTCCGGAATTATCCGCAAATTCTAAAATTGCCTGTCTGATATCTTTAATAATTGCAGTTTTGTCTGCCTTTCGGCAGGGCAGATAGGCTTTCACCTGCGATAAATATTTTTCAATATCTTTTTTGATTTCGGTCATTACTGTTTTTCCTCCCTGTCAGATATCAGCACAAAATAGTTTTAATTAATCATATAGGATGAAGCGTTCAATCAATAGCCTGTATATCTATAAATGAAACGCCCTCTTCAATTGTTATGTGTAATGTGCCGTTGTGGTCAAATCGTGAATCAATAAAAACTGCTGTCATAAAGCCGACAAATATAATAAGTGCGGCTGCAACAAATGAAATAAGCAATTTATCTCTGTTGATTGTTTTTGTAATTTTTTTCGGGTCGGCATCGGACAGATACGCTTTTGCGATTTCTTCCGGTGTGCCGAAACGGTTATAAATATCATCAATCGTTTCTGCTCCGGAATTTTCCGTAAATTCAAAAATTGCCTGCCTGATATCTTCAAGAATAGCAGTTTTGTCAGCATTTCGGCAGGGCAGATAAGATTTCACCTGCGATAAATATTTTTCAATATCTTTTTTGATTTCGGTCATTACTGTTTTTCCTCCCTGTCAAGTATCAGTGCAATTCCTGTTGATATTTCGTCATATTCCTTTTTCATTTGTTCAAGATACTCTCTGCCTGAGTCTTCAAGATGATAATATTTTCTTGTTCTTCGTTTGCCCACGAGCTTTGAATATGTAGAAAGATAACCTATATCCACCAGTTTATATAATATAAGGTAAAGAGTGCCTTCAAGCATTGTGAATCTGCCGCCGCTTTTTTCATCCATAAGCTGAGTTATCTGATAACCGTAAAGGTCTTCCTTGCTCAGAAGATGCAAAGCGAGGAGCTCGGCACAGCCTCTCTTGAAATTTTCCTGATTCTGACTCAAAAAATCACCCCATAAGACATTGTTCTTTAATATGGGAAAATTATAGCATATTTTGTTAAAAAAGTAAACAAAAAGAAACTCTGTTTACTTGTGTAAGTCCATTTTATCACAAATAATATTGCTTGTAAATACATTTGCTGTAAATATATACTTGACAAAATATATTGAGTGTGCTATTGTAAATATATGCTAAATGCCGAAAAAGAGGTGAGTCCGATGGTTTGAACATCATAAACTGAAGTAAAACCGATTGTAAAAATGAAAAAATTAACAAAAAAAGCCGACAAACTGTCGGCAAAAACTCAGTAAAGGAGAAAAACTATGCGTAAACTCAAAAAATCTTTGGCTGTTCTTTTGGCAGCACTTATGCTGGCATCATTTATGCCTCTGTTCGCTTCAGCGGCAATAACAATAAGCAGAACAAATGTAATAATCGTTCCGCCCTCTGTTTCTCCGTCAGTAATTCAGTACGGCGACAATCTTTCAGGACTTACTGTCACAGGCGGCGAATGCTGGTATGTTGACCCTGACACGGGTGCAGAAACTCTTGTCCCCGGTCATTTTGAGATTCGTTCAACCACAACAAAGCCTGCTATAAATGATGCTTATAACCTTCAGCTCAAGTTCGTGTCAGATGACACAACACAGTATTCAAATATAGCTTCACTTCTTGCAACAAGTGCAACTTTAAAATCAGGCACATGGCCTACAATCAAGGTCAACGGTCTTGACGGTACTCTTGTTGAGCCTCCCACTGCAGCTGCAATACAGGAAGGTCAGCTGATCACCGACGCTACACTCTCCGGCGGCGTTGTTAATGATGCAGAGGGTAATCCCGTTACAGGTAAATGGAGTTATGTTTATCCGTCAACATATCCGAGAGAAAGCGGTAAATATGAAGTTCAGTTTAAAGCAACAGACTATAATTTGTTGTATACAACCGTTGATGTTAATGTTACCCCCGGTGCAAAGGTTTCTCTTGAAGAATCACCTGCAACAAAAAGAGTGGTAGTAGGCGGTAAACTCAGTGCGGCAACTCTTTCAGGCGGTAAGGTAGTTGACGAAAACGGTACTGAAATCACAACAGGTACATGGTCATGGATAAATGATGATACACAGGATACTTCAATAAAACTTGAAACACTCGGTACATTTACATTCAAAGCACAGTGGATAGCTGTCGGTTATGAAATTATTACAGTTGATGTTTCAGTACTTGTAGCGGCAGATAAGGGTTACACTGTCGATAAACCCACACTTGCATCACCCGTTACCTGGGTAGAAGGCATTACATTTGACAAATTACCGTTCGTTTACGGTGAAGCATCTGTTCCCGGTACTTATACAACAAACAAGGTCGGCACAAAGCCATCACAAAATTATAACGCCACACAGAACGTTACTTTAACATTCACACCTGATGACCCGACTCTTGATGTAACGTCATGGTCATACAGCTTTAAGGTTCAAACAAATGATGTATGGTACACACCCTCTGAAGAGCCTTTGAAAATTATGGTTCCTTACGGTTGGTCTGACACCAGTGTATCATATTCTTCAAATACCGGTAACCTTTACGGTGCACTCAACTGGCCCGAGCATTTTTTTGAGCAGAAAGTTCGCAGATTTTCTTGGTCAAAAAAGACATTTGATGTTGATATTTCAGCATTGGAAGTAGGCGAGATGGTTCTTGTCAACGGATATGTCTGGTATGAAACTGAGGACAGCAGTATGTATGATTCTGTACCCGAAAATGTATATATTCAGATTCAGCCCGGTGTGCATGACGGTGATCTGTGTACTATGGAAATCGGCAGACCCGACAGAGTAACACAGGAAATTGCTATTCATTTCTCAACAAAAATCCCCGGTGCTACGGGAACGTTTACAATAACTCAGGGCGACGAGGTTCTTGCTGTTCTTACACCCGATGAAAACGGCAGAATTGAAAGACAATTGATATTGTTCCAGCCCAAGGAAGACGGTAACTATGCATTCACGGCTACATATACCCCCGGTCTTATGGATAAGGTAACGATTGAAAATCCCGTATATACATCACAGGAAGTAGAAGTTGATATCAGAGGACAGGTAAAAGTTATCACTTACAACGATGAACTCGAAGTTGAATACGAAAATTCATACATCTGCGGTTCACATCCCACCTGTTCGTTTGTTTTTTCAACCGGAAAAGGCTATAGAGCAGAGGATATAGAAACATGGGAATTCTATGACCAGAACGGCAATAAGATAGAAGTTTTTGATGAAAACGGAAACCCGCCTCAGCTTAAAGGCATGACAAGAATTACATTTGTTGTTCCCGACGAAGAAGCAGGTATTACCGAAATTCATTGCTATCCCATAGGCCCTTGGAGTGATAGCAACATCGGCGGCGGTGGCATTATCGGTGGCGGCACAGACAATGGCATCTTCGGCGGTATCTGGTCATTCTTCCAGAAGCTCATAAACTGGTTTATCAGCATAATCAAACAGATGATGAGCCTCTTTGGCCTTGGCGCATAACACAAACACCATATCTGTAAAAGATATTATTTGCGATTTTCATATACATATCTTTTCACACCCACCCGTCGGCTCACCCCGACGGGTGCTGTGCATTAGTTTATGTTTTTAAGTGGCTCAAAAACCTCTATATCCAGCCGGTTCCAACCGTTGCCGGTGGTTAACTCCCATCGTACTTGTCAAGTATTGCAATAATACTGTCAATATCCGAATTCCCGACTTCACAGTTGAAACCTTGTTTTCAGGCGTGTCAACATTGTAAACTTGTCGTAAAAAATATCCCTAACACAACAGCAATAATCATCAACGCTGTAATAATTACTGACTTTAATTTTATTGATAAAATTTTCATAATAATGCCCCTTTCCGCCA
>JAZSPR010000046.1:0-36750 GCA_045537555.1 Acutalibacteraceae bacterium
TCCGAAAGATAATTGCGAAAAATATAATTCGCCATCATCTGCAGCTTCCACTCGGGAATCAAAGTCGGATCGTAGCCATGTCGTTCTGTGAGCCAAGGAGTTGAAAGGCAGAGTTGTCTTCCTAAGACCGCTTGGCCTCCGACTTGTGCGGTCACAGATTCAACACGAAGCTCTGGAGAAAAGAGGGAGATAAATCCATTATCGGTTATCAGTGCTATGACTCGGTGCGTACCGGGTCATACGAGAGCCGAAAGAAAAAGGGCTTGCCTCTTGATGGAATATGCCGTGTGCCTATGATTCCCGAGTGGAAGCTGCAGATGATGGCGAATTATATTTTTCGCAATTATCTTTCGGAAAAGGACAAGGTGCTGGCTCTTGCCAACTCAATGCTCGAAGCACACATTGACGATAAAAAGGATGATGTGGATTATGAGGCTATCATTGAGAAAAAGTGCAAAGAGATTGAACGGCACAGAACGAAGCTCAGCAATTTCATTGATATGAGGGCAGAGGGTGAAATTGATAAAGAATCTTACACAAAGAAAACTGCCGAGGTGAAAGACGAGATTGCAAAGCTGTCTGCCGAAATCGAGGAGCTTCAGCTGAAGCTTAACAAAGAACCTGTAATTACAGATTACAGGGACAAGCTGACAGTGCTTCAATATGCGCTTGAGCAGTACACAAATGCGGATGAAAAAGACATCCCCGAAAGTGTTATTGAAGCCTTTGTTGTGAAGATTGTAGTAAGGCAAGACGGCTTCGACTGGTATCTTCGCTTTGACGGAGACCCGAATGACCCTCTGCACATGAAAACCGAGGGTAAAAGGAGAAAAAACAGTTCTGTTTCTGTGGTTGGCGGTAAACTGCCAACCAAGCAGAATTGCGACACAGGCAGCTATCAAGGAAGGCTAATTCTTACAAAATAGCATAATATAACAATCGTCCCCATCGAGCAATCGGTGGGGATTTTTACATGCAAGATATTTATTTTTGTAATACGTTGTGATATAATTAATCACAATGGCAGTTAAATAAATTCTCAGAAAATTCAATTCATTGCATGAAAAACAGAAAATATTGCGGAGGTTTTATGGTTTTCTTATTGATTGTTATTTATATCGCATTTATAGGTCTTGGAGTGCCTGATTCGCTTATCGGCTCTGCCTGGCCTGCAATTCATGCGGAAATGAACATACCCGTTGAAGCGGTAAGTATTATCACATTTATTATTTCCGGTTGCACAGTATTGTCAAGTATGTTCAGCTCAGGGATTCTCAATAAATCCGGAACTGCTAAGGTTACTGCTTTCAGCACGGCAATGACTGCGGCGGCTTTATTTGGATTCTCGGTTACTCCGTCCTTTTGGTTTATGATACCTTTAGCAGTTATCCTCGGACTCGGCGCCGGTGCGATTGATTCCGGACTTAATAATTATGTAGCACTTCACTTTAAAGCAAGCCACATGAACTTTCTGCATTGTTTTTACGGTGTGGGAGTAAGTCTTAGTCCTTACCTTATGTCACAGGCATTAAGCAATATCGGATGGCGTGGCGGTTATCGGTATGTTTTTTATGTGCAGACCGCTATAGCTTTGATGTTGATTGTGTCCCTTCCTCTGTGGAAAAAGACCGTTTCAACCGAACAGGCAGAAGAGGAAGACGGTGAAAGCCTCACTCTTTTACAGATGGCAAAAAATGCGGAAATCCGGTTGGTATGGATTATTATGCTTACGACAAATGCAATTGAATATGCCTGCGGAGTCTGGGGAAGCACATATCTTGTGGCAGAAAAAGGATTTGATGCAAAACACGGTGCGCTTGCTCTGACGGTATATTATGTAGGAATGTCTTTGGGACGTTTTGTTTCAGGTCTTCTTTCAGATAAAATCAATACATGGAAACGCATCACTATAGGTGCAGGCATTCTCGCTCCGGCAGTTGTAATTATGCTTCTTCCTTTGCCCGGTGCAGCTGCTGTTGTTGGTTTGTTCCTTGTGGGGTTGGGCAATGGGTCAATTTATCCGAATATGATACACCTGACACCTCATAATTTCGGAAAAAAGGTATCGCAAGCAGTTATGGGTTCGCAGATTGCATTTGCATACATTGGTGTTATGCTTGCTCCTCCCCTGGTCAGCCTTATAAGCGGACTGTTTGGCATAAAGGTATATCCTGTCCTGCTTGCCGTACTCTACATAATAATGGTTGTCACTCTTAAGTGCTTTGTAAATCGGTTAAAAAAACAGAAACGATACAATACAGCTGTCTGAAGCTGCAAAGGATTTTACACAATGAAAAACAATAATTACTTTGATATAAACAATTTTATCTCTCCCGATGTTTCCTATGCTCCTGTATATATCTGGGTATGGAATGACATCTGCACTAAGGATATTATAGATGCTCAGCTTACTGAAATGCATAATCTCGGCATACGGGCATTTTATATTCTCCCTGAACCAAAGGAATTCCGACCTGACAGCATGCCGACAAATCTTACACCCGACTATCTTTCCGCGGAATACTTTGAGCTTTGCGCATATGCCGTCCGAAAGGGAAACGAACATGGTATGCGTTGCTGGATATATGATGAAGGCGGATGGCCTTCGGGCGGTGCATGCGGAAAAGTTCTGAGAGAACATCCTGAATATGCCCGACAAGTGTTGAACGCTTATGACCGTTCCTTTTCTGCAGGAGCTGTATATAAGAAAACATCCCCTGCTGTTCTTGCCGCTTTTTTATATGATAAAGATATTATTGAAGAGGGTTATATATTTTCGGAGGATACTGTTGTAACCGAGTATGTTGCAGAAAAAGAAATCTGCGGAAACGCTGATTATCCCGATTTGCTGAATAAAGCTGCAACGGAATATTTCATTGAAATTACACACGAAAAATATGCATCCTCGATAAAAAACGAACTTGGCAAAAACCTTGCAGCAGTATTTACCGATGAACCGAAAGCACCTGTCCGGGCATTCAATAAAGAGTTAGCAGAAAAATATGAAGATTTATATGGTGAATCGGTTATACCATATCTTCCATTAATTGCAAAAAGAGTTGCACCGACAGAGGAAAATGTCTATATATTACACCGTTGGTACGATTTGTGCAGCCGTATGTTCTGCGACAATTTTCTTCTCACTTGCAAAAAATGGGCAAACGAACACGGACTTGCTTTTACAGGTCACATGGATAAAGATCATGCCTCTGTTGGTTGTGTCAGAGGCGGAGGAAACTTTAATCTGATGCGTTCTCTCAGATGCTTTGATATTCCGGGGGTAGATATTATATGGCGTCAGCTTTATCCTGAAAATAAAATAACAGATAAGAATGATATGAACGGTTACAACGGATTTTTCCCGAGATACGCTTCATCTGCCGCCGCACAAAACGGTACAAAGCTTGCAATGAGTGAAATTTTCGGAGTAGCAGGACCCGGACTGACTTACGATATAATGAGGTATACCGTAGGATATCAGGCTGTACGCGGAATAAACATATTCAATCTGTTTAATTTTCCTCTCGGACGTAAGGGGGCATATCTCGCACAGGAGCTTCCTGTTTTTACAGAAAATCAGCCATATTATCAATTTCTCGGTCAGTTCAACCGTTATCTGGAACGGCTGTCATATGTATCCACAATTGGAGATCGTGTCTGCGAAACGGGACTTTATTATCCTGTTCACGATTTTCAAGGCGGTCTGAATGCAGATGCCATGTCAGATACATTTGAAACCCTTGGCAGAAATCTTGAAGATATGATGGTGGATTTTGATATTGTTGACGATGATGTAATAAGAAAATCACAAGACGTTGACAAAGGGTTAATAAGCATAGGAAAAGCATCATATAAAAACATAGTAATCCCCGAAAATGCATACATTCCCAACGACATACAAAAAATTCTCAGTTGTTTTATCAGGGGTGGAGGAAAAGTTATTTACAAGCCTTCAGAGCTTACACCAGTAATCAAAACTGAGGGCAGAGGATTGCGCGCAATGCACAGAAAAGCAGAGAATGCAGAAGTGTTCTGTCTGTTCAGGGAAAAAGGCGAAAATAAAAACTACAATATCAAACTACCCGAAACAAAATGTTATCTGCTTGATCTGATGAGCGGTACTCTGCAAAAAGCAGAAACAGAAAACGGTATTCTGAAACTTTCTCTTGCCGTTGGTGAAACAGCTGTGGTTCTGCTGACAGATGAAATTCTGAATGCAGAAAGCAGAAAAGAATACAGAGAAAAATTCGATATACCGAATGAGTTTATGTTCCGCAAAGAACTTGAACTCACCTGCAATGAAAACGGATTTGAAAACATAAAGCATTCCGATGATGCGGTTTCAGTCAAACTCGGTGATTGGGCAGTGGTAATCGGAAAGGCTTACTCAGGAAGCGGTGTTTATGAAACAACATTTACACTCCCGGATGAAAAAACAGGGAAAGAAGGAGAAATTGATCTCGGGAATGTGCATTTCGCGGCTGAATTTTATCTCAACGGCAAACCTTTAGGAACAGCTCTGATGCCCCCGTACAGATTTAAAATACCTGCAGGCGTACTTGATAAAAATAATAAACTGAAAATAGTTGTAACTAATACATCGGCGAATTGGTACGCTCACACCGATTATTTTGATAAATGGAGTATAAAAGAATTATCTCCGTATTTTGAGGCAGAACTCAATTATGCAAAAGATTTTGTGTCAGGCGGTCTGTACGGTCCTGTCACACTTTATACGGAATGATATCTTAATTTTCCGGTTCGTTATAATCTTTTGTTTTATAAAAACACAGTTTAATATAGTATAAAAAACCCTCCTGCTATTCTTTATGGATGCAGGAGGCTTGATTTTCAAATTGTCCGCCCCGACTTTTCCCACCCTGAAAAAATCGGTAAGGAATTGTTGCTTATTTATAAATCACATCTGTAAACATATTGTCCTTTCTATTGTACACAATAAATGCTATAATACGCTCAGAGGTGGGGTTTTATGTATATAAAAAAACTGACATTGGCATCGGACAATGCGGAAATCAACTTTATCAAAGACCTGAAGCAAACCTGTTACAGCGGAGTATATCCGTTCAAGATTTTTCCGATGAAAGACTTCAGATATGTTGATTTTGCGCCCGTGACCATTTTCTATGGAGGCAACGGGTCAGGAAAAACAACACTTCTCAATATTCTTGCTCAATTAACGGGGGTTACAAGACATTCTGCATTCAACAGCAGTCCGTTTTTTGAAGAATACACAGATATGTGTTACCTCGATGCAGGAAAAATCCCCTTGGGAAGTCAGATTCTCACAAGTGACGATGTAACGGACTATCTGCTGAATATGCGTAATCTCAATGACGGAATTGATACTCAGAGAGAGAAACTTTTCAGTGAGTATCTTGATAAAAAATACAGACATGTTCAGTTAAGTTCAATGGCAGATTATGACGACCTGAAAGAAACAATCAATGCAAGAAAAAAGACACAGTCTCAGTATGTACGGGAAAATCTGATGAAAAATGTTGATTTATATTCAAACGGCGAAACAGCTATGAAATATTATGTTGAGCACATAACAGAAAATGCTCTTTATCTTATCGATGAGCCTGAAAATTCACTTTCAGCTGAAAGACAGCTTGAATTGTCAGAATTCATTTTTACATCCGCAAGGTTTTTCGGCTGTCAGTTTGTTATTGCAACTCACTCCCCTTTCTTTCTTGCAATGAAGGGTGCAAAAATCTATAATCTCGATTCATACCCCGTAAAGGTCTGCAAATGGACAGAACTTAAAAATGTGAGAACATATTATAATTTTTTCAAAGAACACGAGAACGAATTCTGATTTTTTTGTTGTAAGAAAATATATTTTGTGTTATTATAAAGCCGTAAACCATCTGATTTAACGGAGCGATAAAAAATGAGGAAATATATAAACAAAATCAGCTGTTTTTTTCTTACAATTTTCATACTTTCAACATCAGTCATTCACGCTTTTGCTTCTGACGGGTTAAAAGTTGAATTCACGACTGATATTTCTGTTTCGGGTGACAACTGGTGGGACAAGGGTGTGCAGTATGGCAGACTTCTCGTGCTGAAGAACTCCCCCGACGGTAAGAACGGAACACTTCTTGCAACACATTGTGAACTTAATGCAGGTCTTGTTGACCATGCCCCCGGATACCCGATATACAGAAGTTCAGACAACGGAAAAACATGGGATGTTATAACTCTTGTGTCGGACACTCTCACAGGTTGCAACTCCGAGTGGAATCCGTTCCTTTTTGAACTGGAAAAACCATGCGGAAATTATCCTGCAGGAACAATTATTCTTGCGGCTTGTTCAATTGACCCCGACCACAGCAAAGAATCACACATAAGGCTTTATTTCAGCACCGACGGCGGTGAGGATTTCAGTCAGGGCATTGTGGTTGCTTCTGCAGGCGGTCTTGAAGAAGGTGTATGGGAGCCGTTTATTCTGCAGCTTGATGACGGCAGACTCGTCTGTTACTATTCCGATGACTCCGACGAAAAATACTCACAGAAAATAGTATATAAAACATCTTCGGATGCCGAAAACTGGACTGATGCCGTTGATGTTGTCGCAACTGATATTTTTGCAGAGCGTCCCGGAATGCCCGTCGTGACAAGACTCGGCGACGGAAGCTATTTTATGGTTTACGAGGTTGTTGACAAAGACGGTATTGACGGCAATCCCGTATATTTCAGACGCTCCGCAGACGGTCTTGACTGGGGAAATAAAAACGACATCGGCACCGAGCTTATAAGTCACAACGGCAAAAAAGCCCTCGGCTCTGCGCCTTATTGCGGTTGGGCACCTGTCGGCGGTGAAAAAGGAACTCTTGTCGTCAGCGGCACATTTATGCGTACGGGTGAAAGCGAAACCGGCACAGATTTATTCATAAGCAATGATTACGGCGAAAGCTGGGTGACAATCCCTCACCCCATTCCTTATACACAGGCTGACCACGTGGGCTACAGCAATTCTTTCGCATTCTCCGCAGACGGAAAATATATGTATTCAATCAATAATCCGCAGAATCCCGAAAATACCGAAAAGTCAAAAATGGTTTTTGCACTTGTGGATTTTGAAGAAAGCATATCTTCAATTGATATTGACTCTATGAAACAGAATCACACGCCGCTGATTATCGGTATTGTTTCTGCAGTAATAGTTATAACAGCCGTGTCTGTTGTATTTTTAATTAAAAAGAAAAAACATTGATTTAGTTCCCTGCTGAGAAATCGGCAGGGAATTTTGCATAAAAACCGCAACAAATCTTTGTCTAATTTCAACAAATCACAGAATTAATTTTTTTGGCTGTTTTTCCCTTGAAAATTGTCGTTTCAGGGCATATAATCAATGCTGTAAATTTATTGAAAACGGTGAAAAAAATGAAAAAACAGGAACAGCCAATTTTCAAGCCAAAACTCATTTCAAGCCTTAAAGGTTACACAGGGGCACAGTTCGGAAAAGACCTGACTGCAGGTCTTATTGTTGCTATCATCGCACTCCCCCTTTCAATTGCTCTTGCACTCGCATCGGGTGTCACTCCCGAGCAGGGACTCTATACGGCAATTATTGCGGGATTTGTCATTTCTATGCTCGGCGGCAGCCGTGTGCAGATTGCAGGTCCCACAGCGGCATTCGCAACAATCGTTGCAGGTATCGTGGCAAAAAACGGTTTCTCGGGGCTTGTCCTCGCAACTCTTATTGCAGGCATACTACTTATAATTATGGGTGTATTAAAGCTCGGCAGTCTTATAAAATTCATCCCCTACACTATAACAACGGGCTTTACGACAGGTATTGCCGTAACACTCATTATCGGACAGTTAAAAGACTTCCTCGGACTCACATTTGTCAACTCTCCCATTGAAACAATAGAAAAGGTCGAAGAAGTTATTCATCAGCTTCATACTTTCAATTATGAAGCACTCATAATCGGTGTAATCTCGCTCGCTGTACTTATTATCTTCCCCAAATTCATCAAGAAAATTCCCCCTTCAATTTTCGCAATTGTGATTTCAGCCGTACTTGTTAAAGTTTTCGATATGAATGTAAACACAATAGGCTCACTTTACACAATTTCATCAGCACTTCCCGTGCCCTCGCTTCCCTCTTTTTCATTCGACACAGTCAAAGCAATCATCCCGGATGCTTTCACAATCGCAGTCCTTGCGGCTGTTGAATCGCTTCTCTCATGCGTTGTTGCAGACGGCATGACAGGCAGCCGTCACAACTCAAACACAGAGCTTATCGCTCAGGGCGCGGGTAACATTGCATCTGCACTTTTCGGCGGTATTCCCGCAACGGGTGCTATTGCAAGAACTGCGGCAAACATCAAAAACGGCGGCAGAACTCCCGTTGCAGGTATGGTTCATGCAATTGTTCTTCTCCTTGTCCTCGTTGTTCTTATGCCTTATGCGGCACTCATTCCCATGCCCACAATTGCGGCAATCCTCTTTGTTGTCGCTTACAACATGAGTGAGTGGAGAGAGTTTGTAGGCATTGTAAAAAAAGCTCCTAAGAGTGACACGCTCGTTCTTCTTGTAACATTCGTTCTTACAGTTGTATTTGACCTTGTTGTTGCAATCATTGTCGGTGTTATCCTTGCAACAGTTATGTTCATGAAGCGCATGAGTGATGTTACGGATGCTTACGGTTGGGAAGAAATTGACGAAAACACAGACGATGCACATATAAAACTTAAAAAGGTGCCTGAAAACACACTTGTTTTTGAAATCACGGGTCCCATCTTCTTCGGTGCTTCAACAAAGATTGCAGACGTTATAAAACACGGCAAAAAACAGGTGCTTATTCTCAGAATGAGAAGTGTTCCCGCAATTGATGCAACGGGACTTCACAGTCTTGAAACAATCATAAAAACATGCAAAAAGCAGGGCAAGACACTCATTCTCTCCCACGTCAACGAACAGCCTATGCAGTCCCTTGAAAAAGCAAAGCTTCTTGACGAAATACTCATTGCAGAAAACATTGATGCCGCTCTTGAAATGGCAGAACAGAAAGCATAATTCAATAATAATATTCATCCCTGTCGGTCGTAAACCGATGGGGATTTCTGTTTGACAAACATATTAATGTATGATAAAATTTCCGTAACAGGATATTACTTCGGGGAGCTGAGCAAAAAATGAAAAAGATGATCTCGGCATCAATCATGTGTGCTGATTTACTTAACCTTGAAAAAGCAATAAAAGAACTTGAAACTGCAGGAATTGACTATCTGCATGTTGATATAATGGACGGGGATTTTGTCCCCAATATCACACTCGGTTTTGACCTTATAAATGCACTCAAAAAGGTGACAGACATTCCTCTTGACATTCATATGATGGTCAAAAATCCCTCAACATTTATTGACAGAATGAATCTCGGTGAAAATGACATTCTCTGCGTTCATTACGAATCTGAAATTCACATTCACCGTACACTTGAAATGATAAAGAATAAGGGTTGCAAGGCAGGTCTTGCAATCAATCCCGCAACACCTCTTGAAAATGTTCAATACCTTACAGACTATATTGATATGCTCCTTATTATGACAGTAAGCCCGGGTTTTGCAGGTCAGAAGCTATTCAAAGGCTCAGAACGTAAAGTTGCAGATGCGAAATCAAAGCTTCACGAATGGGGCTGTGAAAATATTCTTATTGAAGTTGACGGCAACATAAGCCTTCCCAACGGAGAAAAACTCAGCAAAAAAGGTGCAGATATCTTTGTTCTCGGAACAAGCTCTCTCTTCCTGAAAGACAAAACTCTCATTCAGGCGGCTGAAGATTTCAGGGCGGTGTTATAAGATGTATAAAAATATAAAATCAGCCGTTGTGGGAAGTATCAACATGGATATGATACTCACAGCCGACAGAATACCCGATGTGGGTGAAAACCTTTTAGGAAATTCCTACAGCTATGCAAACGGCGGAAAAGGTGCGAATCAGGCAACCGCCCTTGCAAGGCTTGGTGCAAAAGTCAGAATGATAGGAAAAGTCGGTAACGATGTAAACGGCAAAAAGCTCCTCGATAATCTCAGAAATAACAATATTGATGTTTCGGGTGTTTCCGAAGAAGGCTCATCAACGGGTCTTGCCGCAATTCTCATTGATAAAGACGGAAGAAACAGAATCATCGTTTACGAAGGTGCAAACGGTGAAATTGACACCGATGAAGCAGTAAAATCAATTGACGATGACACAGACCTTCTTCTCATTCAGTTTGAAACAAGTGAAGATGTTGTAACGGCTGTTGTAAATCACGCAGTAAGCAGAAACATCACAACCGTCATCGATTGCGGACCCGCAAAGGATTTCTGCCTTGAGAAAATGCAGGGAGCAACAATAATATCACCAAACGAAAGTGAAACAAAAGCACTGACAGGCATTTTTCCCGATAACGACGAAACAATTCTTGAAGCATCGAAGATTCTTAAATCAAGAAGTAAAGCACAGTTTGTTGTTCTCAAACTTGGAGAAAGAGGATGCTCGGTCTGGGACGGAGAAAGACTTACAATTCTCCCTCCCTATGAAACAAAAGTTGTTGACACAACAGCCGCAGGTGACTGCTTCACAGCCGCAATGGCACTTGAATATGTAAGAAGCGGTGACATTTACAAAGCCTGCGACATGGGCAACAAAGCAGGTGCAATTGCAGTAAGCCGTATGGGTGCGGCAGACTCAATGCCTTCAATTTCAGAACTTATATAAACACAAAATCAGACAAGAAAGGGTGTTTTGTTATGAAAAAATTATGTTTATTTCTTGTAATTGTACTTATGTTTACTTTTGCATTCCCTGTTTTCTCCTCGGCAAAAGAAGTAACAAACGGAGGTTACATAGTTTTGACTGAAAAAGACGATGCCAGACTTGTTGCGGCAGGAGAAACACTTGCAAAATATATGAAGCAGATAACGGGCAAAAATTTTCCGGTTAACGAAGATTGTGACGGACTGAAATTCACTCTTGGTTATTCTCAGGACATCCCCGACAACGGTTACGTTATTGAAACAAAAGAAAATGAGGTATCAATTCACGGCTCAGGCACAAGAGGTGTAATTCACGGCGTTTACGCATTCCTTGAAAAATACTGTGACTGTGACTGGTACACTTCAACTCTTTATTCAATCCCCGAAAACAAAAACCTGACAATCCCTGCAGGTGAAAAGACCGAATACAAACCGTTCTTTGAATACACGGACACGGACTGGAGAAGTCCCCGTGATGTTGAATATTCTCTCGCGAACGGCCTCAACGGCAGTCCTTACAGAACAATCCCCTATGAACTGGGCGGTACTGTTGAATATATTTCAGGCTTTGCACACACTTTAGGTTCACAGTTCTGTTCAAGAGATACATATTTTGAATCAAACCCCGAATATTTCGCACTTCACAATGGTATAAGACAGAATGAACAGCTCTGCCTTACAAACGAAGATGTTTACAATCTTGTTCTTTCTGAGGTTATGACACTTCTTGAAGAAAAACATAATCCTGATTCATCTCTGCAGATTATTTCCCTAACTCAGGGCGACAGCGGTGCAGATGCAAAAATGTGCCAGTGTTCAAAATGCAAGGCAATTGACGATGAAAACGGCTCACATTCGGGCACAATGATAACTTTCGTAAACCGTATTGCAAAAGCTGTGAAAGATGCAGGCTATGAGAATGTTGCAATCGACACTTTCGCATACAGATACACAAGAAAAGCGCCCGTAAAGGTTGTTCCCGAAGACAATGTTATAGTACGTCTTTGCACAATCGAATGCTGTTTTGCACATTCTCTCGATGACGAAAACTGCGCTGAAAACGTATCGCTTATGGCTGACCTTACAGACTGGAGCAAAATCTGCAACCGTATTTATGTATGGGATTACGCCACAAACTATGCACACACCCTCGGCATTTTCCCCGATTTCGGTGTACTTCAGAAAAATATTCAGGTGTTCTATGAAAACAATGTTGTCGGTCTTTATGAAGAAGGCAACTATTATATGGAACAATGTGACGGCGAATTTGGTGAACTCAGGGCATATCTTCTCTCAAAGCTTATGCAGAATCCTTACATCGATTACGATGCAACTATGGATGAATTCCTTAAAGCTTTTTACGGCAAAGGCTGGCAGAATATCCGTCAGTTTATAGATATGACAGTCGAAAAAGCTGTTCCCCTGAATGACCACCTCAAAATTTATGACCCGATGGCTGAAACACTCAGTTTCAGTAAAGATGATATCGCAAAAGCCGATGAACTTTGGGAAAACGCAAAAAATGAAGCAGACAACGACACACATCTTGCAAACGTCAAGCGTAGTGAAATCTCATGGAGATACTGGAAAGGCTTTAATGCTTTTGATAAGGAAGAAACCGATAAACTTATTGCCGATATCAAGGAAATGGGTATCACAATGATACGCGAAGGCGACACACAGGGACCCGACGGTCTTGCTTTCTTCAACGGAAAAGCAAACAGTATCGGCGATAAAGTTCTTTTTCCCATTTCAATTACCCTTTACGGTATTGCCGCCGCAATAAGTATTGTTCTTCTTGTCATAGCACTTGTAACAAAGCCACGACGTTATATTTTCATTCCCCTTCCCGTGCTTATCGGCGTATTCTTTGAGCTTTTCGGCTGGCACAGAAGAGCGTACATCCACGGTGTTGACACTTTCGGCTATACCTTGACACTTGTGCTTATTGTTCTCCTCTTTGCCTTTGCAGGCGCACTTATGACAAAGGGCAAAAAGAAGAGAATTATCTGCGCCGTTGCGGCTCCCGCAATATGGAGTATACTTTATACAGCGGTCTTCATTCTTGCCGATATGTTTGTTGCAGGAGCACCTGCTTTCACTATTGCCGCAGCATATATTCTCACCGGCATTGAGGCAATTGTGATACTTGCAATCTCACTTAAAAATCTTATAAAAAAATAATAAAGCCAACAAAAATAACGGTCACCGCGGTGACCGTTATTTTTATGATTAAATTTAGCCGATAAGATTGTTGAAGAATTCTATAATCATGCGGAAGAAGAGTGAGAGTCTATTGAAGAAAATCTCAATTCTTGACTGAACATCAACAGTAACAGTCTGTTCCTCTGAAGCATAGCCGTGAATATCGTATGCAACAAGAGTAAATGTCTGTTCACCTCTGTTTTCAGTTACAAATGTGTAATTCCATGTCTTTGAACCGTCGTCATTGACTGAAACAAGAGTTGCTTCTTCACCGTTGACTGTAAGAGCATGAACTTCTCCGGAAGTGTTGATTGAAACAACAATTTCTTCACCCTTTTCAACAACATCGTTGTCTGTTCCTGAAGTCATATCATCGGGAACAAACAATGCACCGTCATCTTCTGTAAGACCTGACATTCTGTTTGCTGAATATACAGCAGTATTGAAGTCGTCATTGCTCATCATAAACATCAGAGGCTCTGCAGTTGTCATTTCATTGCTTGTGACCTTGAGGTTACAGAGTGAAAGAAGGTTTTCACCGCTATTTGTAATAACAATGGGAGCACTGAGTGTATATGAACCATCTCCGTTGTCAGTCCAATAATAACCGGCATCTGTGAAAGGAACATTATAGTAGAGCGTTGTCTTATGTGAAATATTATCAGCAATTGAATAGCTTGCATCTGAGCCGAATCGCATTGATGCAGTACCGTTGAGAGCATGAGCACTAACTTGAACTGATGTGGGCTTGAATCCTATTACAGTCATATTGAATGCAACTGACTGACCGTTTGCAAGATAAACTTCATTCTTGGGGCCTACTTTTGAATATTGTTCAAATGTTCCCTCGGGCATACTCTGATTGATATATACAACGCCTTTGTTATTTTCACCGAAGCTTTCGGCATCAATAAGAATATCTCTTATTGCCTTATGCTCAACAACATATTCACCGTCGTTAAGGTAAAGTGTTGCAGCATCGTTATCCTGCATGGGGTTGTAAACACGGATTGCATCGATATAGAAATCATATGCACCGTCTCCCACATGGTCAAGACGTGAAGAATATGTGGGAATAATTTTAACTGTATATGTACCGTAAGGCATATCAGTCTTGCCGATAACGGGAATCTGATACATTGTTGTGTCTGCATCTGCATCGACAACCCATTTATTGTTTTCAAATTTATAACCGTAATATGTATCAACAAGCCAGTTATAAACCTGCTTGCCGTCTTTTGTAACAACAACATTTACAGAACCTGTATCTTTGCTTATAAGGCTGACAACATCAAATCCTGTACCTGCAAATGTGAATTCAGCTTCGGGCCATGTATTGCCTTCTGAACCTGAATAACTTACATTGGGATTGTTGAATTTACTTACTGAAACAACATGAGCAGAACCCATTGAGAAGTTCTCATTGCTGTTCTTGTAAATTTCATCCATACCGTAAATCTTATCAGCAAGATTCTGTGTTGCAGATGCAAGCTGAGAAGAACCTGTTGTTGTCCACTTACCTGAATTTTCAAATCCTGCCTCAGGTGTGTTTGCAATACCGTCTTTGTATTCTACAGCAGATTCAACATTATCTTCAAAGTAAACAACAGTTGCGGGGTAAACAAACAATGTACCTGTAAGCACCTTATCATCGATTGAAACATGATAATAAGCAACATCTGCACCGGTCATAATTGTTGTGGGAACATACTCAACAGTTTTACCGTTAAGAGTAAATGTACCATATGTACCTGCTACAGTTGTTACAGCAGTTGCACCATCTGTACTTACACCTGTAAGTTTATATGAAGAACTGTGATTCTTGAGAATTGTATCATTATCAAGGGGACTGAATACCGCCTTCACACCAAAATCAAGAACATATGCGTCGGAAGTAAGAGCATTATTATTAATCGTCCACCTTGATGTAAGATTAAGTGTTGAAGTGCTGTTTATAACACTTGCTGATGTGTACTGTGTATTACCTGAATACCAGCCTACAAAATCATAACCGTTTCTTGTAGGTGTGGGAAGTGTGCCGAGAGTATCACCATAACCAACATACTTATTAACGGGTGAAACTGATACATCAATTGCCTCAGAAACACGGATATTTTCAAATCTTACAGCATTGTTAGAACTGTTTGCGTCAACTCGGATCCGGGCTTTTACAACTTCGGATTTATTGGGAGCTGTGAATTCACGTGATGAATTACCGCCGCCATCAGAAGAGTATCTGTTCATTTTGTCATCAAAATCAATCCAGTTGCCATCATTATCGCAGAAGAAAATGTAAACATCCCAGTCTTTGCCTGTTACATCCGTATAAATCTTATATGTCTTACCGGGTTCTACAGGGAAATAGGGAGATAATGCTGTTCCTTCTCCGGCATCATTATCTGCTGTAAGTGTAAATCCTGTTTCTGTAACATTACCAATAGTGGCATTATTTGCAGTTGTTTTATCCCATGCCTTGAAATCAATAAGGTTATCGAATGTTACATTTACATCAGCTTTTTCCCATACAGCATAGAGAATTGTTGTACCACCTTTTTCACCGTTAAGTTTGCTGACTGTCTGACCTAACTGATACTGCGCAGTTGTTGCTGTAGATGATGTTGACCAACCTACATGCTTGTAACCTGTTTTTGTAAATACATTTGAGGAAAGTGTTACGTTGCTTGAATAAAGGATATTCAGATGCGATGAAGCTGAACCTGAACCACCGTTTGCATTATAAGTAATTGAATATGAGTGTTCTGTCCACTGTGAATAAACAGTCTTATTCTCAATAGCAGTTGATGTTGCTGTAACATCAGTGCCGTTAATATCTTTCCATCCGCTAAAGGTGTAACCTGTTCTGACGGGAGTTATAATAGTACTGTATGCCTCATCTTCAAGGAAAACATCTTCAGTTTTTGAATATTCAGCATCTTCATAATAATGAGCAGAATCAATAAGCCTGATATTACTGAAGATTGACGTTGTGGGGTCGTTACTTGTGTTACCAAATCGGAAGCCTGCCTGAGTGGTAGTAGCACCGGTAGTGAACTTTATAGCAAAGTGGTAAGTGCCTTCATCAGCATAATTACCCCACCATGAATTAGACTCTGACTTTGAAGTCCATGCGCCGTTATTAGTCTTAATAGACATATTTGTAGGTTTCTCTGCAGCCTCGTTCCGTGAGTTATAGAAGAACATAAATGCCTGTGATCTCACAGTTGAATTTACGTCATATTCAAAAACATACTCTGTATTAGGCTTAAGTTCAACCTTATAGAAATTGTCAGCTGAACCGTAAGTAGTATATGATTCACCGGCTGTGATAACATCGTTAACAATTGTCAGAGTACCATTTTCGTAGGTAGCTGTTCCACCACCGGCTGTAACTTTCATATTTTCAGCATGCTGTGAAAATTCATACAAACTGAAAAGATTATCATACTTCAATGAATAATAAACACCGTCTAACATTTCAATAGCATCATTAAGTTCTTTCTTTGCAAGATCGATTGTTGCCTGATCTGCAGAGGGATCACCGAGAACAGTTGCTGCATTTTCAAGAGCATTAACAAAATTGTTATATCTGTTTTCGGGATAATCACCACGAGTAATAGCATAACCTGTAAGAACCGAATCACGAAGAGTACCCTTATCTGTTACCGTACAAAGAACTGATGTGCCGGCTGAGGCATACTTATAAATCTGAGTTGCCTGACATCTGCCGTGAGCCATTGCATGGATATATTTACCGTCAATGCTCGAAACACTGTAAGAAGGAATAACTGTTGTTCTGTAAGGTAAGTCATAGTCTTCTGCAGGACGTCTGTAATGTGTTTCAGTCCAACCTGAAGGTCTTTCATGAAGCTTTGTACTTGTGAAAGAATCACTTGTACCGAGAGTATACATTGTATAATAATCCTCTAATGAGTTATTTTTATTACTTGCAACTCTGAGGGCATCAAAACCAATTCTGAGGTTTGGAATCTGATCTGTATTGGTGTAACGTGATTTATCAACCTTAAGTAAACCGAGATAACTCTGTGAACGTGAATCGTCCTCGCCATCTGTTGCAGCCTGAACAACATATGCATCTTCGCCCTTGTCGTCCGTTACGTGTGAAGCTGAATCCTTTTCGTAGGTGGGGTCACTGGTATAAATGAAGTCGTGTGAGCATTCTGATGATATGTTGGTTGTTTGGTCGTATCTGTTGTTCTTATCATTGAGTTCTTCAATAAGGTTAATAGTATCTTGAGTAAGATTGGGATATTCAAGAGGGTCGCATATGAAATAACCTGAGTCGTGAATATCACCTTTCCAGCTGCCAAGAGGTGAGAATGCCTGATGATCAACGCCGTTGGCACCTGTTATCCACGAAGAAAGCTCATTATTCGTGTTGGAGTTTCTACGGGATTCGGAAACAGCACCGACTGTGCGCATAGGTGCATATAAAACAGTATAAGCAGTGTTGGTTTCTACTTCAGTATCGCCCTTATAGAAGGTTATCTCCCACTTGACAACAGTAATATCGTTGCGCGTGATTTCATTTGCCAAAGACAAACTGTATGTATTGTTAATATAGTTGCCGGTTTGCTCAAGATCAATTCTTGAACCGGAAGTATAACCGCCAAGAGTAACAGTGTTTGTGGAATCTGTTACATTTGAAACCTTGATGCTGAAACTATCAGCCTTAGTGCTGTCATAATGTACACCGAACTGCATTTTTGTATCGTCACGTTTTGCAATAGTTCCGATACTGAGATCACTGCCCAACTCGTTATTTACATAATACTGCCCTGCTTTATTGTTTGCAGGATTCAGATAAACTGTTTCGGGAATTGCAATCTTGGTTTTTGCCTTTTCTGCCTCAAGATCTTTATTGCTTACATTAACGAAGTCCTCCTGGATTTCTGCAGCAGTACCTGTTGTGATGTAGAATGAATATTCTGTAGGCTTATAGCTTTCAAAAGTCATTACACCAACAGGAGAGATGTATGATGTGGGACTTTCCTGTGCAGGGTCAAGAGAAGCTGCATGTCTGTCGTTCTTTACAAGATTTCCTTGTTTTACTTGTTCTTCATTATATATTGCAGGGAATACACCGTAATGAATATCTGTAATGCCGGGAGAATAAACACCGATACCAAAGCTGTCTTCATCGGGGCTTGCTGTAAATGCTGCCCAGTTTTGAGGACAATCAACATCTACATCAACCGTGTTTTGTCCGTTTGCCTGAAGCAATGCATTATATTCAGGCAATACGCCCCAGAAGTCAGGCTCATCGACATTCACCAGACTGTTGCCGTCATGATAAACAAAGTTATTAAGAGGTTCAATTGTGTAAAGTGCGGGGAATTCCTGTGTGGTTGTATTAGAGGGATAACCGGAATAATCAACAAATCGGCAGTATGCCTTAATCATTCCATCCTCGAAAACATACCATGCTTCCATATATGAGGGAGTGTTATAGCTGTCGGGGTAATCCTTAGAGTTTTTACCCCAGTCAAGAGGACGGGTTTTGATGTAAATCTGTGTATCAGATATTTCGAAATCGATAATTTTACTTGCTTCGTTACCAATGTTACCGCCCTGAACGGGGTTATAGTTCCAGGGGATTCCATTATAATTACCCATTTCAAAGGGAGGCTGATTGGTGCCGTAATATGACTGCTGAAGATATCTTCCCTTATCGTTATAGTTGATAAGGTTAACGCTGTCACTTGTTGCTTTTGCACCTGAGGGTAATTTATTGCTGAAATCAACCCTTGTGATATCTTTACCGTTTTCAGTATATACACCAGCAACGGGTTTGTTTTTAAGGTCTTCGATGTAAGAAACAACACCGCCGAATGCAAGGTCGATACCAACCTTATACTCGCTGTTCTGGTAATACCGCATTGAATCCGCAGTATCAACAGAAGCATTAATTGTTTTAACTGAAAGAAGTTCAAAATTGCCGTATTCTTTATCAAGGCAGGTGAACTTGATTGAATTAATGCCGCTACGAGTTGTTGAAGTGATAGTGCCGCTCAGATTCTTATTGAGATAGCCGTCAATATAAGAAGCGAAACTTCCGTTATCAGAAGGCTCAAGGAAGAAATCCTCAGAATAATTATCACTGAATGTTATTGTTCCTTTAACATAAGAATCGGAGAAATATGTCATTTCATAGCGGTTAAAGGCAGAAGTGTTATAATTCAGAGTATATTCATTATTTTTTATTGTTACAGGCTGTGCAACACCGTTAATGGGAAGATTTCGGTCATTGTAGGCACTGACATTAACAGTAAATGTAACAGTCTTACCGCCGTAATGAGCAGTAATGGTCTGATTTCCTGTTGCAGTCAGGTATTCGGGTGTGCAATAATATCCTGATGTAACATTGAATACATTGTCTCCCAAGGCTGCTGAAAGAACAAGACCTGTCGGATTAAATTTTTCACCGAGAGTATAAGTTATTTTTGTAGGCGGTGTTACAACCGCAAGTGTATCTACCGCAGGCTCATACTTGGGATAAACGATAAGGCTTGAATGATGAACGGGGGTATTTTCAGTAATGCGTGTGCCTTCACCGTTTTCACCTGTGAACCAACCGGCAAACACATAACCTTCGGGAGCATTTGAAGGTGTGGGAAGTGTGCCGTAGGTAGAACCGTTACCGTAAGTATATGACTTACGGTGGGGGTGACCTGTTGCCTCTTCAAAGGTGCATGACTTAAACAATGAAATATCTTTAACAGTAACATGCCAATTCTGATTACCATGCCCAATACTGAATACAACTGATATATAAGAAACATCAGAATCTGTTGTAAATGTGAAGTTATTAACACCATAAGCAGTTGTTACATGGTTTATGTGTTTTTTATATGCACCTGTTTCGTAATTAAAAACAATGTAAGGCTGGAAATCACCAACATTACAATCAACAATGTTATATGAAAGAGTATATGTAGTATTAGGTTCAACATCAATTGCATAATATCCTTCATTCGAATCAAATGAGAAAGCTGTATAAAGCTGACCTGATGTTTTTGAAGGATCAGTATTAGTTTCCATATAAAGACTATCTGTGTCTGTGTTTGGTACAATAATACCGTCATCATAACCAAACGCAGATGCGGCAAGAGGAGATTTTTCGCTGTTTGCCCATGAATCAAAATCAAAGAGATTTTTATGTATCACATCAAATTTACAGATTGTAATATCATTAACAGTAGCAGAAACTTCTTTGCCTGATAAATCAGTGATTGTAAATCGAATCTGAATACTTGTTATATCCGCAGGTGTTGTAAACTCAAAACTGTTATAACCGTTAAGATTTGGACTTATATAAGAAACCATAGTTTCATACAAACCTGAACCGTTATACATAAAAACAAATGGTGTGAATTGTGCCATATCACCTGAAAGATGGTATGAGAAAGTATATACAGTGTTCGGCTCAACCGACATTGTATAATATCCCGAATTCTCAGAAGCATTCGTTGTACCCATTGAGAAAGCTGTATATACTTCTGTGGCTGCTGTATTCTTTTTTGTAAGTATAAACGAGCCGGCTTCTATATCCTCTACAAAACCATCCTTGTCTTTATCCAAAGGAACACCGTCAGCTATTATTGTACTCGACAATGTGTTGTTTGCCCACTTTTCAAACACAAAAATGTTGTTAAAAGCAAGCTCAACAGGATACGGATCTAATGCTGCATAGGTAGCAATCATTGCAAAATTTGACATAAGCAATGAAACAACCAACAGCATAGTGAGTAATGACTTAAAAGATTTTTTCATAGAGTTACCTCCATTAGTGAAAACTTTGTTTTTCATTGACATCTCATCTCCATTTAGTCAATTTAGTCTGTTGTATTTTCAAAATAAACAATTCACAGTTTATTTAATATACTTTTCATTATATATATCTATGAGCGAATCTGTCATCTGACAGATGTAATCGGGTTTTTTATCGAAAGCTCCCGTTTCCGTATAGCACATTGCGGCACACACGGAACAGATTTCTCTGTTTTTGCATACTGCACATTCACGGGGCAATCTTATCTCAGCGGTTTTATCTCTTATAATCTGCCATGCTTCATTAAAGCTGTGTTCTTTAAGAGAAACCGACGGTTCAACCATCATTCCGCAAGGAAGCATTCTGCCGTCATATGTCAGCCAGAAACTGCTGCCTCCTGCACGGCATCTGACTCCCGGACCTTCGTGAATATCATCACAACTCTCCTCATCAAGCCTTATAAGTGTTTTTGCTTTCTGAGCCATGACCTCTTTACCGTAAGTAAGTTCTCTGCAATGAACATTACATGCAGCAGCCTCATACGGTGAAAGCCTTGCTGAGTTTCCGCCTGTTTCACCTTTTGAACGAAGAGGAGGATACATATATGCTGCCGGCTTTACAATAAGATCGTATTGAGAAGCAATCCTGTAAATTTCATCAGCATCATTGACATTGTATTTATTAAAAACACAGTTAAGCCTTACGCTGATATCCATTTTTTTGAGAGTTTCAATGTTTCTGATTACTTTTTCAAAGCTCTGATTCTCACAAAGGTTCTTGTAAGTTTCTTCGCTTGCTCCGTAAAGAGAAATATTGACACGATTGGGGGGATATTCGGAAAATAGAGAAATTATTTCATCTGAAATAAGGCTTCCGTTTGTATTTATTGAAATCACGAAGCCCATTTTTGAGAGAGCTTTGTATATTTCCGGAAAATCCTTTCTTAAAAGCGGTTCACCGCCTGTAAGAAGGAGAAAAATCATGCCTGACTTTTTTGCATCTTCGGCAATTGAAATCCACTCATCTGCAGTCATTTCAACATCATCCGATGTGTCTGTATTATGCACATAACACATTTTGCAGTTAAAATTGCAGCGCCTTGTCAGTTCAAAAGTTCCCGATGCGGGAAAACCGAGGCGTTTTCCTTTTGCATGGAAGTATGTGGAGGTTTTCGGCTCTGTTTCTGCCATTTACTGCACCTCCGACACATCAACAAACTGAGTAAACATTATCATGCTTTTTCCGTTGACAAAGTGATTTGCCTGAATCTGCTTGATTTCTCCGCTTTTCAGACCGCCTTCTATCGTCACACGGTATGTCACACCGCTTGTAAAACGAGACTCGGCATAATCTTTGTAATAAATCACAATATTTTCTGCTATATCTTTATCGGATTTATTTTTCACGGTAAGAATTGAATCCGCACCGACATATTGGAGAGTGTCGTTATAAACAGACGGTTCTTGCTGAAAAAACGCAACACCTTTATCACTGAAAGTCGAGGGCGAATCATCCTTAAAAGGCGACCGGGAATCTTCTGTCACGATACACATTTCTCCGGGCGGGATAGTTGATGCTGTGTATGAATACACCGTACCATCGCTGAAGTTCTCAGTAAACGTGATGTATTGAAGCGTCTTTTCAGTAGTATTAAGAAGTATCGCAGAAGAAACATTTCCGTTTTCGGTTGTATCCCCGAACTTTTCAAGAAGTTTTATTCCCTGAAAATCAGCAATATAGTTTAACTCCTGATTTTCAACAACTTCCGAGGGCTGAACTTCCTGTTTTTCAGGAAGTTTTGCACATGATGAAAACATCAGCAAAACCGAAAAAGCAAATAATACGGAAAAGAGCTTTGTTGAAGTTTTTTTCATAACAGCTTCACCTTATCAGGAAACAAATACATTGAAGTTTTCCATGGGAACTTCATAACAGATCTGCTCTCCGTCAAGAGGAGTTGTACCGCACATGTTCAAATCGGAAAAGATTGTCAACCCGCTTTCAGGGTCAAGAACCGCACATTCAAATCTTCCGGAATTTGAAGCAATGAGTTCGCACATAGCTATGTTTTCGGCGAGTTCAAAACTGTCAAAAACAATTACCGGTCTTACATAATTCTTTTTCAATTTTATCGCTCCTATATATAAATAATTATAAGAATCCATTCTGCAATATAATAACATAATTATACAAATAATGCAACGACAAATTCAACAATTCTGTTCATTAATTTTCTTTATTTTTTACTATTTATTCCAATACAGAACAACTATCATTTATCATTTTTCTAAAAAAATAAAATGAAAAATCATATCCGTTCAAAGGTTGTTTTATTACAGCACGTATTCTATACTGTAAATAAAGAAAACGACTCGACAGAAAAAAATGACGGTTAAAATTATTCTAAGAATCTGCTGACAAAAACTACATAAAGTGTAAAATTACACCTCACTTTTGTGCACATATTGCACTTTACTTTTTTTTAATCCGGGTGTATTATAGAATTACAAATAAACAAAAAAGGAGGCATTTTAAATGGAAAACAATCCTGTAAACAATCAGAACTCAAATGTTGTTTCCGAGAAATCAACACGCACGGTAAACAAAAAAGCTATGCTGTTCATTTCATTGAGCATTATTATTCCCTGGTTAATCAATCAGATTGGGAACGTAATACTGACCGAATCAATTTTCAGATTTGAACTTCAGAATTCATTCAATGTTGCAACAGCATTTCTAACAACAGCAATCTACATTCTCAGGCTTATCCTTGTTCTTGTTTTCTGCTCAAAACTGACAAATAACAGAACGGAAGCAGTCCACTTCCTCGGTATATACGCAATGGGAGGTATATTCGGCTCCATAGTCACATCAGCACTTGATTTTATCCACGAAATCATCTTCCCGTCAATGTCAGCACCTACAACAGCTTCTTCATTGACCATGTCTGCAATTTCAGTTATCGGAACAGCAGCTTCGATAATTTTTACTTGTATTCTTTACAACAGACTTATAGAAAAGAACACCCTTCATCCCGTTTCATTTGCCGACAGTTTAAAAATAAGGAAAAATATGATTTTTGCATTTATATGTGTTCTCCTTGCTTCAGTTATACAGACGGCAGTAATAGGAATCATACCTGTTCTTGAATCAACAGGAATAATCACACAGGGTATAAGCACAAGCAAGTCTATTATTATTCTTTCAGATTTTATCAGTCTGATGCTGACGGTTTCAACATTAGCAATCCTGTATCTGTTCGGTTTCAGACACAGCAAGAACCGTGATGATGCTCTGAATTTTGCTTCATGTTATTACTTCCCCCATGTTTTCACTCCTGTCTTATCTTTCTTGAGTGTTGCTCTGTCTCTGACAGCAACAAATTTTGCAAATATAGCACCGACTGCAGTTCTTATAGTATCTTTGCTTATATCCGTACTTTCAATTGCAATGTTTGTTGCCGAAATTCTCGTTGTATTCTGGGCACTCAGACAGATATTCCCCGTACAGCAGATTAGCCCCACACCATTCCCTGCAGAAGAAACATATACGGATGATTTTTATGTTGAGCCGTCACATATTGAAAATGTGCAGATTCAGAAAATAGATATCGAAAAAATCAGCAATGATGAAGCATCAGAGCAATAAAACTTAATAATATAAAATGGCACGGGAATTCGGTAAACCTGTGCCATTTTTCTATTGAAAAATAAAGTATAATAATGTATACTCTTATTAAAGAGGTGTGACATATGACTAAAAAAGGCATTAAGACTGCAGTAAAAGCAATCATCGGCATCATCCTTGCAATTATTATCATTGTCATCGGTTATTTCGGCTATGTTTTACTGAGTTATTCGAGAATTGAAGACAATCTTCCCCTCACACCGACATCGGCGAACGCAGACGAAAAGATTGAAACCGGAAAAACATACACCGCATTTATACATAATCTCGGTTTCGGTGCTTACACACGGGATTTCACATTTTTTATGGACGGCGGTACCGAGTCGTGGGCTGAAAGTGAAGAAAGCGTTATTGAGTGTATCAATAAAGGCATCGAAACAGCAAAAACATACTCCCCTGACTTCATAATGTTTCAGGAAGTTGATTTTGATTCAACGAGAAGCTATCATGTTGACCAGCAAAAAATGCTCAGCGATGCATTTTCAGATTACAGCAATACTTTTGCGGTAAATTATGATTCTGCATTTCTTATGTATCCCCTGACCGAGCCTCACGGTGCATCAAAAGCGGGCATAATGACTCTGAGCCGTTACAATATCACATCCGCTGTCAGAAGAAGTCTTCCGATTTCAGAGAGTGTCAGCAAATTCCTCGACCTTGACCGTTGCTACAGCGTATCAAGAGTACCCGTTGAAAACGGCAGAGAGCTTGTAATTTACAATGTGCATCTCTCGGCATACGGCTCAAGTGACGAAATCCGCACGGCACAGATGACACAGCTTTCTGAAGATATGAAAAAAGAATACGAAAAGGGCAATTACTGTCTCTGCGGCGGCGATTTCAACCATGATTTCACGGGTGACTCAACACAGAAACTCAACGACGGTGCTCAGATGGATTTCGGCTGGGCACAGCCTTTCCCGACACATCTTTTCCCCGATTTCATTATAAGATGTGATAATTACACTCAGGATAAACTTACCCCCACCTGCAGAAACTGCGATATTCCTTATGAAGAGGGCAATCCCACATTCATTGTTGACGGTTTTCTTGTGACGGACAATATTGAAGTTGTAAAACTCGAAAATATACAGACTTGTTTTGAATATTCGGACCACAATCCCGTAGTGATTGAATTTATATTAAAGGACGCAATAAAATGAAAACAGAAAAAATCTTTTCAAAACCATTATGCATAACAACGCTGATTCTCGGCTTTGTTTACGGACTTATTCTCCCGTTTTGTTGGGGAAACAATCCGTTATCACCGACAGGCACTCTTTCCGTGCTTTGTGAAGACAAACAGGTTTTCTTCTGGATATGGGGAATACTCGGTGCAGGCGGTCTTGCATTGAACGTACAGTACCTTTACAGAAAATTTGAAGTAAAAAACAAATTTCTTAACACACTTTGCATTCTCTCTTTTGCAAGCATGGTTGGTGTTGCTCTCACCCTCGGTCACGATATTACAACGTGGAACCCGAAAAGAATAATCCATTGGGTTGCAACGGGAGCATTTATAATTCTGCTTATAGCATCCATCTCTTTATTCTTTCTCATTTACATAAAACAATTCAGAAATTTCGGTATTCTTGCCGCATGTTCACTTTCTGTTCTTGCAGTTTTCCTTTTCATGTTTCTTGTTATAGGAAAAAGCGGACTTATGGAAATAGTTCCCCTTGCAATGATTCAGATTTTTATGTTCGTTGTCAACTTTACTCCAATTGTAAAAGTAAAAAAAATAATTAAGGAGAATTAATCATGACTTTCTTACAGCTTATCAGATTTCTCACGGCAATCGTTATGATTCCCTATTATCTCTTCAACTACATATTCAACGATTATGCCTACCCTGCCTACAGCACTGAAGGTGCATACCTTTTCTGCTATTTTGTGGGCAACGAAGTCAGCGAACAGACTCTTCATTTTGCAGTCAGCACAGACGGTTATCACTTCAAAGCTCTCAATGGCAACGAACCTGTCATTGAACAGACAAAGGGTACGGGCTGTGTACGAGACCCCTATATTCTCAAGGGGGTTGATGAAAACGGCAAAAACTGTTACTTCATTATAGGAACGGATATGAATGCTCTTGAAGGCTGGACTTCAAACCATTGTCTTATCACATGGAAATCATATGACCTTGTAAACTGGATTGACGAAACAGTTATTGATATGCGTCAGTTCGAGGGCTTTGAAAACACAAACAGAGCATGGGCACCTCAGGCTATATGGGATGCAGAAAAAGAAATGTATATGGTTTACTGGGCAAACTCAACTGCGGAAAATGATACTGCAGGTCATTACTATGCCTACACCAAAGATTTCAAGACATTTGAAACAGAACCTCAGGTGCTTTACGGCAGATGGAATGAAACAGACCCTGAAACAGGCGAAGTGAGAAATATTCAGTGCATTGACGGTGACATCGTCTACAATGAAAAGGACGGTTACTATTACCTCTATTTCAAAGAAGATATCACTCAGAAAATAGCTTACGTAAAATCAAAGAATCTCACAGGTCCTTACAATACGGATTACACAATCTGTTCACTCAACTACTTCGGTGTTGAAGGCAGTTCAATGTACCGTATCAACGGCACCGATTCATATATGATGATTATGGATGAATACGGTCAGGGCACATTCTTTGCACAGATGACAAAGGATTTCGTAAACTTCAGACAGTTCCAGCGTTCATCAATGGAAATAGACCACCTCAGACCCCGTCACGGCTCGGTTGTTTCAATAACCGAAGAAGAATATAAGACACTCTGTGAGCATTACGGAGTGCAGAAATAAATAATAAACCTTCAGGGAGGAAATTTTTATGAGTAACGAAACAAAAAGAACTTATGTCCCCTTTCAGCAGTGGAAAGAAAAATCAAAGCAGACAGAATATACTTCTGAAACTCCCCTTCTGAGCCCCGACGGAAAGCTTATTGCAAAGGGCTGGGCAAGACATAATGTTTTTGATTACAACAGAAATTATGTAAAAACAGGTATCATGAGCCGTAAGGAATGGGATTTCTATCAGGTTTCCGACGGTAAATACATGGTTCAGCTCAGCTTTGCAAACATCACAATCGGCGGTTATGTTGCAGCAAAGCTCATTGACCTTGAAGCAGGCAAGCAGATTGTTGATGCAACTCAGCTTTTCCTTTTCAGCAAGAACACGCACGTTCCCCCCGCAAAGGGCGATGTTCCCAACCGTTTCGCTGAAAAAATCGGCAAGGCTGAATTTGATTTTGACACAAGAGAAACGTCAAGAACTCTCTGGTTTAAAATGCCCGTAAAAGACAAGATGGTTGAATGCAAATTTGATATGGACATTATGCCCGGACTTGAAAACATCACAACCGTTCTTCCCTTTGAGGGTGATGAAACAAAGTATTTCATGACAACAAAACAGAACTGTATGCCCTGTGAAGGCACATTCATCTATGACGGCAAGGCATATGAATTCACAAAAGATACAGCGTTCTGTGCACTCGACTGGGGCAGAGTAAACACTCCTCACGAAATGGTATGGTACTGGGGTAACGGCTCAAGCTACATCACAGACGAAAAGGGCGAAAAGCACCTCTTCGGTTTTGAAATCACATGGGCAATCGGTGACGAGAGCAACGCAACGGAAACTGCAATCTTCTATGACGGAAAGGCACATAAATTCGGTGCTGTTGACGTTGAAACTTTTCCCAAGCCCGACAAATTTATGGAGCCCTGGAAATTCATTTCCGAAGACGGCAGATTCAATCTTACAATGACTCCTACTTTTGACCACCATTCGGATATGAACCTCGGTGTTGCAAGAATGCACACACATCAGGTTCACGGCAAGTGGAACGGCAATGTCATTCTCGACGACGGAACCAAAATCGAAATCAACGATATGTACGCATTCTGTGAATACGTGGAAAATAAATGGTAAACAATAATTTGTCGGGCTGTTGCCCGACAAATTAAATTGGCAATTAGCAATTATCAATGCGCAATTTCGGAAAAGGCTCCGCCTTTTGAACCATTATAATGGGGTAAGGGGCAAAGCCCCTTCCACAATTGCGAATTGCGAATTTCAAATTGCGAATTTGAAAGACCCCGACAAATTCTGATTTATATGCACAACAGCCATCGGTTTCCCGATGGCTGTTTCGTTTATTGAGTATTTTACTTTTTGTCAAAAAGTTCTGCTGCTGTGGTTGTGAGAGATGCAAGTCCCTGAATATCTGAAGGAATAATAATCTTTGTAGCCTGACCGTCTGCAGCTGCTGCAAATGCATCAAGACCTTTGATTGTAAGAACTTCCTTTGTAGGAGCAGATTCGTTAAGAACTTTGATACCTTCAGCCTTTGCCTGCTGAACAGCAACAATAGCCTGAGCTTCACCTTCTGCCTCACGGATTTTAGCTTCTTTTACAGCCTCTGCTCTGAGGATAGCTGCCTGTTTTTCACCTTCTGCGGCAAGAATCTGTGATTCTTTCTGGCCTTCTGCCACAAGAATCTTACTTGCCTTTTCGCCTTCTGCACGAAGAATAGCTTCACGACGTTCACGTTCTGCCTTCATCTGCTTTTCCATCGCATCCTGGATTTCCTTGGGCGGGAAGATATTTTTGAGTTCAACTCTGTTTACCTTGATACCCCAGGGGTCGGTAGCTTCGTCAAGAATGCCTCTGATTTTTGCATTGATAATATCTCTTGATGTAAGAGTTGTATCAAAATCCATTTCACCGATGATGTTACGGAGTGTTGTTGCCGTAAGATTTTCAATAGCGGCAACGGGCTGTTCAACACCGTAAGTAAAGAGCTTGGGATCTGTTATCTGGTAAAAAACAACGGTATCAATCTGCATTGTAACATTATCTCTTGTAATAACAGGCTGAGGGGGGAAATCAGCAACCTTTTCTTTAAGAGAAACAATCTTTGCAACTCTTTCAATAAAAGGAATTTTAACATGAAGACCTGTCTGCCATGTGCCCTGATATGCACCGAGTCTTTCCATAACATATGCCTTTGACTGAGGAACAATTTTAATGTTCGCAATAACAATAATAAGCAAAAATACAACCAATACAGCTAAAGTAATAATCCAACCCATAATAAATACCTCCTGATTAACTTTCTTTTATAACAAGCAGTTTTACGCCGCTTATTTCTTTTATGACTACTTTGTCATTCTCTTCAATAACCGAATCGTCAACAGAACGTGCTGTCCAGACATTGCCGCCGACCTTCACAAGTCCCGAAGGAGCAAGATTATCTATCTTTTCGGTTACGACACCGATTTTACCGATAACCATATCGGCATTTGTCGGCTCTGCTCTTTTATTGACCAGTTTTTTGACAAGCGGACGGGTAACAATGACGGTGATTGCTGAAGCAACGACAAACACAACGATCTGTATCCAGAGCTGTTCAACGCCGGCAAGAGCCACGAAAAACGAACATAAAGCTCCGATTGCAAACCATACAGAAACCATTTGTGCAGTACAGACTTCCACAACGACCGCTGCAATCATAATACCCAGCCATACATAGACCATCATAATGTGTCACCTCCTTGAATATAATATAACACAAAACGACAATAAAGTAAATAATAATTTCATGGATGTAATTATTATTTAAGATTCATTAATTATTTTTACATAATCACAACATAATCAGTTATCTGATTTCAGTAACAGTATAGCCTTCGTTTTCAATAACAGCCTTTAAACTTTCATTGGAATACTCCTTCTCCATTGTAACAAAAGCACATTTATTCTCAAGACTGACAGTTGCTGAGATACCATCCATTGCATTGAGCACCTTATCAACTCTTCCTGTGCAATGAGGACACATCATACCCTCAATATAAATTGTTTTTTTCATTTCATTCATCCTTTCTTTTATTTCAGGAGCCTTTTTCAGAGGCTCATTTTTTATTTTTTTAAATTTAAGTCTCAATGCATTTGAAACAACGCAGACAGAGCTCATACTCATACAAGCCGCACCTATCATCGGACTTAATTTTATTCCGAAGGGGATAAACAGAGCCCCTGCGGCAAGGGGAATACCGAGCACATTATAGAAAAATGCCCAGAAAAGATTCTGTTTGATATTCCGCATTACTGCTTTACTTAATTTTATTGCACCGACAACATCATTAAGGTCACTTTTTACAAGAACAATGTCAGCCGATTCAATTGCAACATCAGTACCCGCCCCGATTGCGATTCCCACATCGGCTTTTGTAAGTGCAGGAGCATCGTTAATGCCGTCACCGACCATAGCAACAGTCCGTTTTTCACTCTGTAACTGACTTATAACGGCTTCTTTTCCGTCAGGCAGAACACCCGTTACGTTTTTTTCAATTCCCGTTTTTTTTGCAATATATGAAGCTGTTTTTTCATTGTCACCCGTGAGCATAATGACTTTAATACCCATTTTTTTAAGCTGAGCCACAGCTTCGGGGCTTGATTCCTTTATTTCATCGGCTACTGCAATTATGCCGATAAACTTGCCGTTTTCCGCAAAGAACAAAGGTGTTTTTCCGCACTCTGCCAACACATTATATTTATCTTCCAAAGAAAAAATGTCAATATCATTTTCTTTCATCAGAAGAAGATTGCCCGCAAGGATTGTTCCTTTATTGCAGACAGCTTTTATGCCTCTGCCGGGAATAATTTCATGTTTCTGAACGTCCCTTGCAACAAGTTTCATTTCTTCTGCTTTTTCGTTTATTGCAACGGAAAGAGGATGGTCCGAAAGCTTTTCAGCCGTATAAGCAACCTGCAATAACTCATTTTCTGTTATATTGTCAACAGTCAGGATATCTGTAACAACAGGTTTACCCTTTGTGATTGTACCCGTTTTATCAAGCACAACGGTGTCAACCTTATGCGTCATTTCAAGGCTTTCGGCATTCTTTATAAGAATCCCGTTTTTAGCCCCCAGCCCCGTACCGACCATTATTGCGGTAGGAGTTGCAAGTCCCAATGCACACGGACACGAAATAACAAGCACCGAAACGGCAAAATCAAGAGCCTGAGAGAAATCTTTTCTGATTATAAACCACACAACAAATGTCACAACGGAAATAAGCATTACGCAAGGCACAAATACTGCGCTGATTTTATCCGCAAGTTTTGAAATCGGAGCTTTTGAAGATGATGCTTCTTCCACAAGCTGAAGAATTTTTGAAAGAGCCGTATCTTCACCGATTTTTTCAGCCCTGAATTTTATAAAACCGTTTTTTATAACCGTACCGCCCGTCACCGCATCACCGAGGCCTTTTTCAACGGGAATACTCTCCCCCGTCAATGCTGATTCGTCGGCTGAAGCGTAACCTTCAGTAACAATTCCGTCAACGGGCACACTCATACCGGCTTTTACAATAACGGTATCGCCTTTTCTGACGTCTTCAAGCGGAACTTCCGTTTCATTCCCGTCTTTTTCAAGCAGAGCTGTATCGGGTCTGAGTTCAAGAAGTTTTGCAATTGCATCGGTGGTTTTCTTTTTTGACTTTGCCTCAAGGAATTTACCGAAAGTAATCAATGTGAGAATCATTGCACCCGATTCAAAATAAAGATTATGAAGAATATTCTGTGCAGATTCCGTATTTCCGTTACCCAGCGCATTTCCTATTGCAAAAACGGAATAAACACCGTAAGCAATTGCGGCAAGCGAACCCGTTGCAACAAGGGTATCCATATTGGGTGAGCCCTTTATGAGCATTTTAAAGCCGTTTATATAGTATTTCCTGTTGACATACATCACGGGCAATGTCAGCAGAAACTGAATGAATGTGAATGCTACACCGTTCTTTACGCCTTCCAGAAATGACGGCAACGGCAGAGAAACCATATGCCCCATTGCGATATACATAAGCGGTATAAGGCAACAGAAAGAAACGATAAGACGGATTTTCATTTCTTTCAGGGGGTCATTTTCTTCCGTTTTTTTCAATTTTTTCTTATCATCTGAAAAAAGCTCTGCTTTATAACCTGATTTTTCAACAGCAGAAATTATTTTTTCTGCAGAAACAATTTTTTCATCATATTCGGCAGTCATTGAGTTTGTAAGAAGGATTACTTCAACACTTTTTATGCCTTCAAGACTTTTTACACTGCGTTCAACAGCCGAACTGCATGCACTGCAGGACATTCCCGTTACGGAAAATTTTTCTTTCATTAGAATCCCCCTTTATTTTATTTTTCTGATAATATTCATAGTTTCATTTATTATTTCTTCATTACCATTTTTTATTTCTTCGGCAACACAGCTTTCAAGATGCTCTTTGAGAATAATATATGAAAGATTCTGCAACGCACTTTCTGCGGCAGAAAGCTGAATGAGAATATCGGCACAGTATCTGTCTTCATCAATCATTCTTTTTATTCCGCCGAGCTGACCCGTAATTCTGTTTATTCTGTTTTCGAGTGCCTTTTTTGATTCGGCACTTCTGCCCGTCAGTTTATGACGACAACATTCCTGCTTATTCATAAAACCACCCTCTTTATTATATACCCCCGTGGGGTATATGTCAATATGTGACTTGACGGCGGAAAAATTTGAATGTATAATAAACAAAAGCGATTTTCTGAGGAATTATTTATGTCAGTCTTATTAAAAGAACTACTCTCGCCCGTCCGTGCGTTATTCTTTCCTGACAGATGCGCACTTTGTCACAAGGTTATTGAAAAAGATACCAAAGTATGCAAAAACTGCAGAAAAACGGCACCCGTAATAAGAGGAAAAACATGTCATCTTTGTGCAATGCCCGAGAAAGAATGCACGTGTAAAAAGCACAGCAGATATTACAAAGCTCTTACGGCACCTTTTATTTACAAAGATGTTTTAAAGACGGGAATACATTACTGGAAATTTGAAAATTACACGGTAAGCACTTCATTTTTTGCGGAAATGATTGCGGCATCCGTAAAAGAAAAATTTTCAGATGTTACTTTTGATTACATAGCATTTATTCCGCAGACAGCAGGCGAAATGACTGAAAGAGGTTATAATCAGACTGAACTTCTCGCCGATGCACTGGGAAGAAAATTAAATATCCCCGTTGCAACACTTCTTGTAAAAATCTATGAAACAAAACGTCAGCACAATATGCCGTTATTATTCAAAAGCGGAAACGTTACAGGTGTTTTTGAATGTGTACAGCTTGAAAAAATCAAAGGTAAAAATATTCTGCTGGTTGATGACATCAAAACATCGGGAAACACATTGAATGAATGCGCAAAAATGCTTCGTCTCTATGATGCTCAAAACGTTTATTGTGCAGTCATTGCCACAACCAACCCAAGGAGGAAATAATATGCCCGTTTCACAAAAAGTAAACTTCACAAAAGCCGTTCCCGTATGGGAAAAAGGCAAAGAGACTGAAATGAATCATTCTCTTGTTTTCAGAGCAATTGCAGAAAAAGGACATCAGTATACTCTGCGTATTGCCTCTCACTCAAGATATCAGATTTTCATAAACGGTCAATTTTATGCCGCAGGTCCCGCAAGAGCAGCACACAACTTTTTCCGCGTAAGCGAATATAATATGACGGAGAAACTGACACTTAATGAAAATGTTATTTCGGTTATTGCCGCAGGTTACAATATAAACAGCTTTTATCTTACAGACCAGCCGTCATTCATCTGTATGGAACTGCTTGAAGACGGTGAAGTTTCACTTGCAACAGGCAGTGAAAGCGAATTTGAAGTTATAAATTACCGTAACAGAGCAAAAAAGGTGCAGAGATTCTCTTTCCAGCGTCCCTTTACAGAGAGCTATGTTTTCGATGCGTATTATGATGCATTCATGACACGTCCCGAAGAGAAATATGAAAATACACAGCTTGAAAAAACAGCTGAAAAAGTTTTCATTGAAAGAAATGTTCCGTATTGCAGATATGAAGAAGTAAAGGCACAGAAAATTGTTTCAAGAGGCATTATAATCCCTACAAAAAATAAAAAAGTGTATGATGACAGAAGTCTTCTTGAAATAAACGATGAACTCAAAGGTTTCAGAAAAGAGGAGCTTGAAGCCGACACGGTAAACGACCTTTATGCTCATGTTATGCAGATTCTCGAGCCCGATGAAACAGAAAATGAACCAGTTGCACTCGGAGTAAACTGTGCCGCAGTTTATGATATGGGCAAAAACACAACAGGTTATATCCGTCTGTCACTCACAGCCGAACACGACACTCAGATATATGCAGTTTTCAACGAAAAGCTCCCCGAAGAAGGTTATCCCGATCCGGGCAGAGACGGTTGTGCAAATGTTGTGAAATGGGCACTTCAGGGCGGCAGAACCTACGATATTGTGTCTTTTGAACCGTATACATACAGATACATTCAGATAATTTCAGCCTATGCACCGACTCTTATAAGCAATGTTTCACAATACAGAGAATGTTATGACGAAACACTCATCACAAACGCAAAAAAAATGCCTGATGAAGAACTTCAGAAAATTTATGATGCCGCTGTTGAAACCTTTGTGCAGAACTCAACAGACATTTTTATGGATTGTCCGTCAAGAGAGCGTGCAGGATGGCTTTGTGACAGCTTCTTCACCTCACGTGTTGAAAAAGAACTTACAGGACACAGTATTGTTGAGCACAATTTCCTTGAAAATTTCATTATGCCCGACAAATTTGAATTTCTTCCCGACGGTATTCTTCCGATGTGCTACCCTGCTGACCACAATGACGGTTGTTATATCCCCAACTGGGCTATGTGGTATGTGATTGAGCTTAAAGAATATCTCGACAGAAGCGGTGACAGAGAGCTTGTTGACTCTGCAAAAGAGAAAGTATATAAACTCCTTGATTTTTTCAGAAAGTTTGAGAATGAAGACGAACTTCTTACAAAACTCGAAAGCTGGGTATTTGTTGAATGGTCAAAAGCAAATGATTTTGTTCAGGACATCAACTACCCCTCAAATATGCTCTATTCACTCTTCCTTGACTGCATAAGTGAACTCTACGGTGATGCAGAGCTTCATAACAAGGCTGAAAATCTCAGAAAGACAATCAGAGAAAAATCATTTGACGGTGAATTCTTCTGCGACAACGCAGTAATAAACGATAATGGTGTTGCCGAAAGAACCGCTAACAGAACCGAAACCTGTCAGTATTATGCTTTTTTCACCAAAACGGCAACCAAGGAAACATACCCCGAGCTTTATGAGAAGCTTGTGAATGAATTTGGTTCTGTAAGAGCTGAAAAGGATACTTATCCCGATATTCACCCCTCAAATGCATTTATCGGAAATTATCTCAGACTCCAGATTCTTTTTGAAGACGGTCATTATGAGAAAGTCACGGAAGATATACGCAATTTCTTCCTTCCTATGGCTGAATGCACCGGTACTCTCTGGGAAAATATGACCGACTACGCAAGCTGTAACCACGGTTTTGCAAGTCATGTAATATGCTGGCTCAATAAAATTTACGGTTGATAAAGCATAAAGCAAAAAAAACACCCGAAGAAGAGAAAAACTCTTTTTCGGGTGATTGTTATTTATAGGATTAATTAACCCTGAGCCATTGCGCCGACCTGCATCATAAAGTCACCGATCTGTGCGCCGAATTCGGGAGCGCCGTCCATAATGAGTTTACCTGTTCTTGTGGACTCGAGCATATCTGCTGTCTGCATAAGAATGCCCAGAGCACTGTCAAGATTATCAAATCTCATTGTAAAGAACGGAAGAGCTCTCTTATATGTGCCTCTGCCGGCTCTTGTCTTACCTGCCTTTACACGGATATAAGCCGAAACAGTAGGTTCATCGTTAACTGCCCATGCATAAACACGGTCGGGACTCTTCTTTGCCCAGTCGTGAATTTCTTCGTGACCGTTCTTATTAAGCTGGCTGATGCCGCTTGAAAGAAGGTAGAAGTAGCATTTAACCATAAGTCTTTTGTCTTCTTCTGCTTTGGGAGGCTCTTTAGCCGAAAGCAGTGATGACATCTTAAGAAGTGCCATAAGGAATGCAACAAAAGCACCGGGATTTTTTGCAATACCCTTCATCTTAGGAAGAGTTGAGGGACCCATTTTGCCTTTAAAGAAAGCATTCATTGCTTCAACACTCTTGAACTCAAGCTCAACCATGGGCTTGGGTTCGATTTTTTCTGTATGTATTACCCATTCATCGCAGTTTACCTGAAAATGAGTGGCATATTTTCCGCCGGGGGCATCAGGATCAAGAGCACTCACCTGATAAACACAGTGAACTGCTTTGAATTTCTTTGCAAGAGACGGTGTGTCTGCTACGATGACCTTTAAAAGCGGCAATACGGCATTCATG
>JAZSPR010000024.1:0-2306 GCA_045537555.1 Acutalibacteraceae bacterium
CCTGAATCAAAGCCCGATTCGCAAACACCCTCTCTCTTTTCTCCGTAAAGATAATCTTCTTCGCTGTATTCTCTTTCAGCCTGATGAGGAGGAATATGTACAACTGTTATGGATTTGAATTCGCCGTATTCAGCTGTGATAGCATCGTGCTTATCCTTGTACCACTCTACCTGAGAGGTCTTTACGCCATCATAAACCTCGCCCTCTTTTGTAACACCGTATTCTGCTTTGCTTTCATCGGTCATATAGCTGCCCGAGTCCATAAAGAAGAATACCTCTTTAATTGAATCGTCATTGTTCAGAATAGTGATGGCATAGTTGCCATTGCCGTCAATGTCTTTTTTACCCTGACGCATAAGGCAATAATTGTAAGAAGAGAAAATTTCAACGTTTTCTTCTCTTGAAACAGCAAGGAAGCCTTTACCTTCATGGTTGCCGAGAACTGCAGCCCAGTAAACGCCGAGGCTTTCTATAAGCTCTGCAAATTCGGTTGTTCTCTTCTTGTTGAAGCCCGATGAAACATTGTCACCGCCGAAAATCACAAGGTCAGGTTTTTGCTCAGTTATATTCTTCACTATGTATGAAACTGTCAGGTTGTCCTTTTCTTTTTTGCCGTTGAGATGTGTATCGGTGAACATAAGGACTCTGAATTCACTGTCACCTTTCTTTTTAAGAGTAACGCTGTCTGTGTCTTCTGCGACAATTTCAACATAATTTTCAATTTTTGTGACGGTTGAGATATCATAAGAAATTCCCTTTGAACTCATCACAACAAGAAAAACGCAAAAACCGATTGCAATAACAAGCAGAACAGAAATCAGGATTTTTATACTCTTTTTCATACACAACGATTCCTTTACAATTACTCTATTATATATTAACATCTGTTTTTTTATAATTCCTTAAATATTTTGATGAATTACGCTTATTTTCTTGACTTTTTTGATATCGGATGTTATTATCAGTTCAGTTTTACAAGGTGGCGGATATTATGGGCTTTATAAAATTTGACCCCGATGAAAAATTTTATTTCCAGCGCGGAATGAGCAAACGAGTTGCGGAAACGGGCACTTCATGGCCTCATTATCACGGGCTTTATGAAATATACTTTATGCTTGATGGCAAATGCACATATATTATTGATAACAAGGTTTACAATGTTCAATCAGGAGATATAGTAATCATTCCCGACGGGATAATTCACCACACAAATTATGACAATATAAATCATTCGAGAATACTCATAAACTGTGTTTCAAGGTATATACCGACATCGATACGCTCAGATATATCCTCGGGGAATTACCTTTACAGAAATCCTCAAGTTATAAATGAAGCAAGAAATATTTTTGAAAAGATCGAAAATGAATATAATCTCAAAGATTCTCTCTCGGATGAGATTATTTCCTGCCATACACATTCACTTTTTTATCTGCTCATACGAAATGCCGATACCTGTCTTGCTGTTGATTCCAGAAACAAGGTGATTGAACAGGCTGTAGCATTTATAAGAGAAAATTTCTCGACAGACATTACTCTTTCGGCACTTGCAAAAAAGTTTTCGTTAAGTTCCGAGCATTTTTCAAGAATGTTCAAGAAAGAAACGGGACTCGGCTTTTCAAAGTACCTTAACTCATTGAGATTACAGTATGCCGAGCAACTCCTCAGAAGTGAAGAGAGTAAAAATATAACTCAGATTGCAGAATTGTGCGGTTTTGAAGACAGTAATTATTTCTCTAAGAAATTCAAGGAAGTTTACGGCACCTCACCGAAAAAGGTGCAGAAAAAAGGATAAGTTAACAATGTCAAAAAAGTAAAGAAATGGTCTTTGATTCATCAAAATATTCAAGGAAAATATAACAAAACAGGTGTATAATAAAAACAATACAGTTATTTATAAATCGTCAGACTCAGGCGAGAAAATATATTTGAAACGAGATGATGTAATGAAAATCTTAAAGCCTAAGCTTTGCAGCGCAGAGTGTATAAGAAAATTAGAAAAGCCTGTTCTTACTAAGGATGATATCCCCTATGAAGCTTCACTGATTTTTAATGCAGGTGTAGCAAAATATAAAGGCAGATATGTTATGGTATTCCGCAATGACTACGGCCCCACAGAAGAAACTTATCCGAAGGTACGTTTTAAAACCTCTCTCGGTTTCGCCGTAAGTGACGACGGTATAAACTGGACTGTAAGCGAAAAAACTATTTTTGATAACAAAAATCTTTTGCCTGAGGACGAAATAAAAAGGCTTTATGACCCGAGAATTACAGTCATAGACGGCAAGCCTTATCTCTGTATGGCT
>JAZSPR010000031.1:0-40932 GCA_045537555.1 Acutalibacteraceae bacterium
TTTCCCGATGATTATTTTCGGGTGTTATTGTATGAGTGCAGGTGTTTTACGTCTGCGCTTTGTTTATTATTTTTGGAGGTGTTTGAACATCGGTACTAAAGATACTAAGGACGTGCAGCTGAATGAGGAAATCCGTGATAAGGAAATCCGTGTAGTAACGGATGACGGTGAACAGCTCGGCATTATGTCAGCTTCGGATGCACTCAAGATTGCAGCTCAGAAGAACCTTGACCTCGTTAAAATTGCTCCTATGGCTAAGCCCCCCGTATGTAAGATTATGGACTACGGCAAGTACAGATTCGAGCAGCAGAAGAGAGAAAAGGAAGCTAAGAAGAATCAGCATCAGATCGATATCAAGGAAGTTCAGCTTTCACTCAATATCGATACGCATGACCTTGAAACAAAGGCTAAAAATGCAAACAAGTTCCTGAAGCAGGGCAACAAAGTTAAGGTTGCAATCCGTTTCAGAGGAAGAGAAATGGCTCATCCCGAAAGAGGACTTGAAATTTTGGCCAGATTTGCCGAAATGTGCATGGAAAACGGTAACATCGAAAAGCCTGCAAAGCTTGACGGCAGAACGATGCTTATGTTCCTTGCTGCAAAGCCTACAAAATAAACTAAAACAGTATAAAAAACAGGAGGAAATAATCATGCCCAAAATCAAAACAAACAGCGGTGCCAAGAAACGTTTTAAGCTTTCAAAGACCGGTAAGGTTATCCGTGCTCACGCTTATAAGTCACACATCCTCAACAAGAAGACAACAAAGAGAAAAAGAAATCTTCGTCAGACAACTGTTGCTGATAAGACAAACGTAAAGCAGATTAAGAAGCTTATTCCCTACAAATAATTTTTAAATCAGGAGGACACGAAAAATGGCACGTATTAAAGGCGCTACAATGACTCGTAAGAGAAGAAATAAAGTTTTAAAGCTTGCTAAGGGTTATTACGGCTCAAAATCAAGACTTTTCAAGACTGCTAAGCAGGCAGTTATGAAGTCAGGCAACTACGCATATGTAGGCAGAAAGCAGAAGAAGAGAAACTTCCGCCGTCTCTGGATCACAAGAATCTCAGCTGCTTGCAAGCTCAACGGAATGAACTATTCAACATTCATGAACGGTCTCAGCAAGGCCGGCATCACTCTCAACAGAAAGATGCTCTCAGAAATCGCTATTGCTGATCCCGCAGCTTTCACAGCTCTTACAGAGCAGGCAAAGGCTGCACTTAAATAAGCTTGAATTATAACGGGAATGCCGAGTGCATTCCCTTTTTCCGTTTTTTTAAGCGAGAATTTTTGGGGTGTATTATGTTAAAAATTACAAGCAGAAACAACGAAAAAATTAAAAATGCGGCAAAACTCGGCACAGACAGTTCTTACAGAAGAAAGACAGGAATGTTCTTTCTTGAGGGGCTTCGTCTGTGCTGTGATGCGGCTGAAAACGGAATTGAACCTGAAAGTGTTTTTGTAACCGAAACAGCTCTTGAAAAATACGGGGAAGAACTGAATGTTCTTTTTTCGGCAAGTAAAGAGAATTATATCATAACAGATGAAATTTCAGATAAAATTTCTGACACAAAAAATGCTCAGGGCGTATTTTGTGTGTGCAAAACACTTGACAAATTCTCTAATATAGATAAAATAAATAATAATGGTATATACATTGCGGTGGAGAACATTCAGACACCTGACAATCTCGGTGCCGTTGCAAGAACTGCTGAGGCACTCGGACTTGACGGTATGATTGTCAGCGGAGGATGTGACATCTATAACCCTAAAGCGCTCCGTGCGGCGATGGGGTCTTTGTTGCGTCTTGCTGTTTTTTCCGTTTCGGATCTTCCGTCATTCATTGAGAATTGTAATGGCTCGGGAATGAACACTTATGCCGCTGTTCCTGCTTCTGATGCAGTACCTGTGACTGAAATCGATAAGTCAAAGGGTATGATATGTGTTGTAGGCAATGAGGGCAACGGACTTACGGAAAAAACGATTTCTTCATGCTCAAGTAAAATTACCATTCCCATGAAAGGCAGAGCTGAATCACTGAATGCTTCTGCCGCTGCCTGTATGATAATGTGGGAGATGGTCAGATGAATTGCGGTCCCGAATATTGGATATGGCTTCAGAAAACACTCGGAACGGGAAAATCCTATGAAGAAATACTCAGCTATTTCGGGAATCCCGAAAGGTTGTATGAATCGGGAAAGAAAGCATGGCTTGAATCAGGTTTATTTTCGGAGAAAACTCTTGAAAAACTGATCTCTTCAAGTCCGTCCGAAACATATCATGTTATAAAAGCATGCAAAGATAACGGCTGGCATATAGTAACCTATAAAGATGAGTGTTATCCTTCATTACTTCGTCAGATAAAAAATTATCCTCTTGTGCTTTATGTTTACGGCGACAAAGAAGTTCTAAAAACACAGTTTGCTTTAGGAATTGTGGGCACAAGAAATGCAACCGAATACGGCAGACAGGCGGCGATGAATCTTTCGTATAATCTTGCATCTGCAGGTGCTGTTATTGTCAGCGGAGGCGCCCTCGGAATTGACAGTTGTGCTCATGAAGGAGCAATAAAAGCAGGAGGAAAGACAATTGCCGTGCTAGGTAACGGGCTGGGAAGCGGTTATCTTCGTCAGAATGAAAGCCTTCGTGATACAATTGCTCAGAACGGTGCTGTTATTACGGAGCTGTTACCGTTTACTGCACCTTCAAAAACCACTTTCCCCGTAAGAAACAGACTTATATCAGGCATCAGCCGAGGTTTGCTTGTTGTTGAAGCAGGTGAGAAAAGCGGTTCCCTTATAACCGCAGGTTATGCCGCCGAGCAAGGAAGAGACATTTTTGCAGTTGCGGGAAATATTTTCAGTAACGGCTTTAACGGAACGAATGAGCTTATCCGTGACGGAGCTAAATCGGTTTTCTCGGCAAATGACATTCTCGGGGTATATGCCGAAAGATTCAGCAGATATATAAATATAAACACAACCGAAGAACGGTTGCCTGAAATTGAAAAAATATCTGAAACACAGGTTTATGATAAACCGGTTGAAGTAAAAGAGAATAAAATTGAGAAAAAAGAAGAGCTGAAAAAGATTATTTCTCCCGAAATTCCCGATTTTCTTTCAGATAATGCAAAAAAGCTTGCCCGGTTTATCAACGATGAACAAAAAACGGCAGATAAGCTTTCAGATGACTCAGAAATGTCAATAAGTGATGTTCTTTCGGCATTGACTGAGCTTGAAATGTTTTCCGTTATCGAAATGCACAGCGGAAAACGATATACTTTGAAATTAATTTAAAATTTTTATATACAGGATTGATGATATGTCAAAATTAGTTATTGTGGAGTCTCCCACAAAAGCAGGAACAATAAAAAAATATCTCGGCAAAGGCTATGAAGTAAAGGCTTCAATGGGCCACGTCAGAGATCTTTATGCATCAAAACTCAGCGTTGATGTCGCAAATGATTTTGCACCGAAATATGTTATTATCAAGGGAAAGGAGAAACTCGTCAAGGAGCTTACCGCTCTTGCTGAAAAAAGTGACGAAGTGTATCTCGCAACTGACCCGGACCGTGAAGGAGAAGCAATTTCATGGCATCTTGCAACAATTCTCGGTCTTGACCTTGATAAAACCAAGCGTGTAAAGTTCAACGAAATCAATAAGACAAGCGTTCAGAACGGTATGGCTAACCCCTCAAAAATCGATATGGACCTTGTAAATGCACAGCAGGCAAGAAGAATTCTTGACAGACTTGTAGGTTACAGACTCAGCCCCTTCATTTCACAGAAAATCAGAAGAGGACTTTCAGCAGGTCGTGTGCAGAGTGTTGCCGTCCGTCTTATCGTTGACAGAGAAGAAGAAATCAACGCTTTTGTTCCCGAAGAATACTGGACAATCAATGCAAAGCTTTCACCTCCTCACTCAAGAAAGGTTTTCAAAGCCGCATTCACAGGTGACGAAAACGGCAAGGTGAAGATTGAAAATAAAGAACAGTCAGATGCTTATCTGAGCCGTATTGACGGTGCTGATTACACAGTTCAGAGTGTCAAAAAGGGTGTCAGAAAGAAACAGCCCATGCCTCCTTTCATTACATCAACACTCCAGCAGGATGCATCCCACAGACTCGGTTTTACTTCAAAGCGTACAATGAAAATCGCTCAGGAGCTCTATGAAGGTATCGATGTTCCCGGATACGGCTCAATCGGTCTTATCACATATATGAGAACTGACTCACTCCGTATTTCAGAGGAGTCAAGAGCCGCAGGTAATGAATATATCAGAAGTGTTTACGGTGACAAGTATCTCCCCGAAAAGCCCAGATATTTCAAAACAAAGGGAAGAGCACAGGACGGTCACGAAGCTATAAGACCTACCGTTCCCGCTCTCACTCCCGAAGAGGCAAAGGGTGCTCTTACAAGCGAACAGTATAAGCTTTACAGCCTTATCTGGAAAAGATTCATGGCAAGCCTTATGGCAAACTGCCTTCAGGATACAACAAAGGTTGAAATCAAGGCAGAAAAGAACGGAACTGACGGTTTCTGTGTATTCTCAGCAAGCGGTTATTCAGTCAAGTTTGACGGTTTCACCGTTCTTTATCAGACAGTAGCAGACGAAGAGGAAGAGAATGAGAGCAATATGCCCGAACTTCACGAAGGTGATGTTCTCAAGTTCAGGGAGCTTATCCCCGAGCAGCATTTTACTCAGCCTCCCGCAAGATATACGGAAGCATCACTTATCAAGGTGCTTGAAGAAACAGGTGTCGGCAGACCCAGTACCTATGCTACAATTATTTCTACAATAACATCAAAGAATTATGTTGTAAGAGAGCGTAAACAGTTGAAGCCCACCGAACTCGGTGTTGCAACAACAAAGCTTCTCAAGGAACAGTTCCCCAAAATCGTAAATACAAAGTTTACAGCAGGTATGGAGCTTAATCTTGACGATGTTGAAGCAGGTGATCTTGATTACATCGCAATGCTTCACGATTTCTATGATGAATTTGAAAACACACTTTCAAAGGCAAAGGAATCAATGGCAGGTGTCAAGATTCAGCTTGAAGAAGACAAAACAGATATTCCCTGCGAAAAGTGCGGAAGAAACATGATAATCAAAGTGGGCAGATTCGGCAAATTCCTTGCATGTCCCGGTTATCCCGATTGTAAGACAACAATGCCCTATGTTGAAAAAACAGAAGGCAAATGTCCCGTCTGCGGCGGCGAAGTTATCGGCAAGAAGTCAAAGAGAGGTTACACTTTCTACGGCTGCGGAAATTATCCCGACTGTAACTTCATGACATGGGATGCTCCCACAAACGACAGCTGTCCTCAGTGCGGCAAGACACTCTTCAAGGCAAGAGGCGGCGTTATAAAGTGTCACGCAGAGGGTTGCGGTTACGAACAGAAAGTTTCAAGAAGTCGTAAGAATACGGAGAATGACGATGAGTAAGGCGGCAGTTATCGGCGGCGGTTTTGCAGGTGTTGAATGTTCATCACAGCTTGCAAAAAGAGGCATTGAAGTTGACCTTTTCGAGATGAAGCCCGTCAGGTTCTCACCCGCACACAAATCGGATAAACTCTGCGAGCTTGTATGTTCAAACTCATTCAAGGCGATGAGAACAGAATCCGCTTCGGGACTTCTCAAAGCCGAAATGAAAATGCTGGGCAGTATCTGTGTTGAATGTGCCGAAAAATCTGCAGTCCCCGCAGGCGGTGCACTCGCAGTTGACAGAGATATTTTTGCTTCTCTTGTTACAAAGACAATTGAAGAAAATGAAAAAATAAATGTCATCCGTCAGGAGATTACCGAAATTCCAACGGGATACGATGCCGTTATTATTGCGGCAGGTCCTCTTGTTTCAGATGCACTTGCCGAAAAAATAAAGGAGCTTACGGGCAGTTCATTCCTGAGTTTCTTTGATGCGGCGGCTCCCGTTGTTGAAGCGGACAGTATCGATATGGACAAAGCTTTCTGTCAGTCAAGATACGACAGAGGCGGTGAAGATGATTATATCAATTGTCCTATGAATAAAGAAGAATATGAAGCTTTTTATGAAGCGCTTATCGGTGCAGAAATTGCAGAGCTTCACGGATTCGATAAAAAGCAGGTCTATGAAGGTTGTATGCCCGTTGAAATAATGGCAAAGAGGGGAGCCGATACAATCCGTTTCGGACCTCTCAAACCCGTCGGTTTGCGTGACCCGAAAACAGGTCACAGACCGTGGGCTGTTCTACAGCTGAGAAAAGAAAACAGAGAAGGCACAATGTATAACCTTGTCGGTTTTCAGACAAACCTCAAATTCCCCGAGCAGAAGAGAGTTTTCTCAATGATTCCCGCTCTGCACGATGCGGAATTTGTCAGATACGGTGTAATGCACAGAAACACATTTATTGATTCTCCCAGACTCCTGAACGGTGATTTTTCAATGAAAGAACATCCTCATATCTTTTTTGCCGGACAGATAACGGGTGTTGAGGGGTATATGGAATCTGCGGCGGCAGGAATTATGGCAGGTATCAATGCGGCTAAGAGAATTCTCGGCGAGGATACAGTTATTCTTCCTCCTGAAAATATGATTGGCGCTCTTTCACGTTACATAAGTGACGGCTATGTCTCAAATTTCCAGCCTATGGGTGCATCATTCGGTCTTCTTCCCGCTTTGCCCGAAAAAATCAGGGATAAAAAAGAAAGATACGGCAAACTTGCCGAAAGAAGTCTCAGTTCACTTGCTGAGACGGTTAAAAATATTTGATTGAAGGATAATAAAGTGAAAGTATTTGAAGAGATAATCGGATATAAATTCAAAGATAAGTCTTTGTTGCAGACAGCTCTTACACATTCATCCTATGCCAATGAAATGAACGGCAAGGTTGATTACAACGAGCGTCTTGAATTCCTCGGTGACTCGGTTTTAGGTATGATTACGGCAGAATTTCTGTTTACTCATCATCCTGAAATGCCCGAAGGAAAGCTTACAAAGACAAGGGCATCAATGGTCTGTGAAAAGTCACTTCACAAGTTTGCGCAGTCCATAAAACTCGGTGAATTCATGTATCTGGGAAAAGGAGAAATAAATACGGGCGGCAGAGAACGTCCGTCAATTCTTGCAGATGCATTTGAATCACTTATTGCGGCAATTTATCTTGATGCAGGCTTTGAAGAAGCAAAAAAATTCGTTCTCGGCTTTATTTCCACAGCTGATATAGAAGAAACAATTATTACAGATTATAAGACTGCTCTTCAGGAAATCGTGCAGAAGAATCCCGGTGAATACCTTGAGTATTTTATGGTGGGTGAATCGGGACCCGATCATTGCAAAACATTCATTGTTGAAGTTCATCTCAATAACAATGTCATCGGCACGGGTGAGGGCAGAAGCAAGAAACAGGCTGAGCAGATGGCGGCAAAAGCAACACTCCGTCTTATGGGCATCAAAGTATGAAACACATAAATGTGGCATTGTTTGTGCCTCATAAGGGATGTCCTCATATGTGTTCTTTCTGTAATCAGAAGACAATATCAGGTTCGTCATGTGAGCTTACGGAGTCAGCAATTGATGAAGCAGTCAGAATTGCAACATCAAAGGAATATGACAGCAAGAACAGCGAAATTGCTTTTTTCGGCGGAAGTTTCACGGCGATTGACAGAGATTGTATGACACATCTCCTTGAGTGTGCATATAAGTATGTCGGACAAGGTCTTTTCAAGGGTATAAGATGCTCCACAAGACCCGATGCAATTGACGATGAAGTATTGACAATTCTTAAAAAATACAGTGTTACCGCAATTGAACTCGGTGCTCAGAGTATGGACGATGAAGTGCTGTCCATGAATGACAGAGGTCACACGGCAGAAGACGTTGTAAATGCATCGGAGCTTATAAAGGCTCACGGCTTTGAGCTCGGTCTACAGATGATGACGGGTCTTTACGGAAGTAACCGTGAAAAAGATATTAAAACAGCAGAAAAGCTGATTGAATTAAAACCTGAAACAGTAAGGATTTATCCCACGGTTGTCCTTGAAAACACAAGGCTTGCCTGTCTTTATCGTTCGGGAGAATACACTCCCGAAACTACTGATGAAGCAGTTGAGAATTGTTCGTTTATTCTTGATATGTTTAATAATGCAGGAATAAAGGTCATAAGGCTCGGTCTTCATTCGGGCGGCAATGTTGAAGAGGGTTTTGTTGCAGGTGCTTATCATCCCGCTTTCAGGGAGCTTTGTGAAAGCAGAATCTATCTTGAAAAGATAAAAAATTATATAGAAAACAAAAAAATCACAGGAAAAATTACGATATATGTCTGTCCTTCGGAAATTTCAAAAATGACGGGACAGAAAAAAGGAAATATACTCCTTCTTGAACGTATGGGTGTTCATGCGGGAGTCAGAGGTGACGGCAGTCTCGGTAAATATGAATTCCGTGTCGTCAGAGAGGAATAGTATGTATTTAAAATCACTTGAAATGCAGGGCTTCAAGTCCTTTCCCGAAAAGACAAAGCTTGAATTCGGAAAAGGTATGACAGCCGTTGTCGGTCCAAACGGTTCGGGTAAAAGTAATATTGCCGATGCTGTCAAATGGGTTCTGGGTGAACAGTCAACAAAGTCACTCCGAGGCTCAAAGATGGAAGACGTTGTCTTCTCAGGTACAAGAACACGCAGAGCTCAGGGCTTTGCGCAGGTTACATTGCGCCTTGATAACTCGGACAGACAGCTTAATAAGGACAGCGACGAGGTTGCCGTTACAAGACGATTCTATCGTTCGGGCGAAAGTGAATACAGAATAAATGACGAAACCGTGAGACTGCGTGACATCCACGAACTGTTTATGGATACGGGTCTTGGCAGAGACGGTTATTCAATGGTCAGTCAGGGCAGAATCGAAGATATGGTTTCTGCAAAGAGTGAAGACAGGCGAGAAATGTTTGAAGAGGCTGCAGGTATTTCCCATTACAGATACCGCCGTGCAGATGCTCTCAAAAGACTTTCTCAGGCAGAAGAAAATCTTCTGCGTCTCCGTGATATTCTCACTTCTCTTGAAGAGCGTGTGGGACCTCTTGAAAAACAGAGTGAAAAGGCACAGAAATTCCTTGTTCTTGCATCAGAAAGAAAGAATCTTGAAATCGGCATCTGGCTTGATATTCTCGAAAAGTCTGCAGACCTTATAAGAGAACAGAGTAATAAATTCACCGTTGCCGAAATGCACTATAAGCAGACGGAAAAAGAGCTTGAAACAATCATTGCTTCAAGTGAAGAGATAACCGAAACGATAAGAAAAGTCAATGTTTTCATTGATGAACTCCAGAGAAAGACAAGAGAAACTCAGGAGCAGGCTTCATCGGTTGAATCTCTCATTGCCGTCAATAAAAACTCAATCGAACATAACAAGGCAACCGTTGAAAGAATAGAGAGAGAAAAAAGTCAGGAAAATCTTTCAACAATGCAGATTGATGAACATATTGAAGCTACAAAGCAGTCAATTCTTGAAACAGAAAAGAAAATTGACTCTGCAAAAGAAGAAACATCAGTTTTTACATCTCAGCTTGAAGGCTTGCGTGCAAGGGATGTCAATGTTTCCGATGAATACGTTAAAATCTCGGATATGATCGCTTCGCTTACAAATAAACTGAGTGAAGAAAATATAAAATATACTTCGGCAAAGTCTTCTCTTGAAGAAATTGAAACAAGAAAATCAACTGTTGAAGAGGAAATTGCCGCAAAAAGAACCGAAATCTCAGCTCTGAAAGATGAAGTAGCAAACTCACTCAAAACAGTTGAAGAAATGCGTGAAAAAATCTTTTCTTTCACAAATTCGGTTTCGGGTTATATGATCAAAGTCAAGTCAAAGGCTCAGAAGCTTGAATCCTTTACTTTTGAAACAAACAAAGCGGCACTTGACCTTGAACAGAAGAAAAACAGAGTACATATTCTTGAAGAAATGGAAAAGAATATGGAAGGCTATCAGGGAAGCGTAAAGGCTGTTATGAAAGCCGCATCACACGGCACCGTAAAAGGTCTTCACGGTCCTCTTTCACAGCTGATTTCCGTTCCCGATACATATTCCCTTGCTATTGAAACAGCTTTGGGAAATGCAATCCAGCACATTGTAACCGATAACGAAAACAACGCCAAAAAGGCGATGTATCATCTTAAAAATAACAATCTCGGCAGAGCCACATTCCTCCCGATGAACACAATCAAAGGCAGGGAGCTTCATGAAGACGGTCTTACTGATTGTGACGGCTATATCAATGTGGCATCGAGAATTGTTAAATTCGATAAACAGTATTCTGACATTATTGAATCACTTCTCGGAAAGACTGTTATTGTTGAAGACATTGATTCCGCAATCGAAATCGGCAGAGAGTATTCTCATCGTTTCAAAATCGTTACTCTTGACGGTCAGGTCATCAACGCAGGCGGTTCAATGACCGGTGGTTCAAAGATTAATCACTCAGGCTTCCTTTCAAGAGCAAATGAAATCGAAAGACTGAAAAATGAAATCGAAGAGGATACCGAAGCGCTTAAAAATGCTGAGGATGAACTTAAAAAGATAAAAGAAGACTATAATGCAAGCAATGCGGCACTTGAGGGCGTCAAAGGCGACCTTATGAGGGCTCAGGAAGACAAGCTCAAGGCAGATAATACACTCAATCTTGCCGAAAGTAAACTCTCAATTGCAGAAAATGCACTCAAGACACTTTCAGATGAAACTCTTACAGCAGCAGAAAGACTCAAGCATTTTGCACTCGTTATGACCGAATCAAAAGCGGCGGCAGATGCTGTTGAAAAAGAAATGACATCTTATCGTGAAAAGGCTCAGACACTTACGGGTGACCGTGAGACACTTTCAAAGGAAAGAGAAGTCATCAATGAGCAGATAGGGGAAATCAATCTCCGCATTGTGGGAATGATGCGTGATATTGAGAATTTCAATGCCCACATAAAAGACCTTGAAGAGAGAAAAACAGGTCAGGCAGACAGAATCGGCAGACTTGATAATGAAATTGCTGAGGCACTTGAAAAGAACAAGAAACTCGAAGCCCGTATTGAAGAGCTGACAGGACAGTATTCAGCTTTTGAAAAGGAAATCGAGAAAACAAAGGCAGATATTGCTGATCTTACAATCAAACGTGAATTCAGCGAAAAACAGTCAAACGAACTGAGAACTCAGGAAAGACAGAAGACAGAAGACAAGGAAAAACTGTCAGGTGAGCTTGTCCGTCTTGAGGAAAAGAAAAATGCACTCATCAGAGAGCAGGAAGAAACAGAAACAAAGCTTTATGATGAATACAAGCTCTCAAGAAGAGAGGCAATGGAGCTTGATATAAAGCTTGAATCAATAACCGATGCAAAGAGAAATCTTGCTGAAATAAAGGGCAAAATAAAAGCCCTCGGAAATGTAAACGTTGCGGCTATCGAGGAATACAGAGAAGTTTCCGAACGTTATGAATTCATGAAAACACAGCTTGATGATGTTGAAAAGTCAAAAGCAGAGCTTACAAAACTCATTTACGGTCTGACAGACAAAATGGCTGTTCAGTTCCGTGAAAGATTTGATATCATCAACCGTAACTTCAGCGAAACATTCGCTCAGCTTTTCGGCGGCGGTAAGGCAGAGCTTATCCTTGAAGATGAAAACGATATCCTTGAATGCGGAATCGAAATCAAGGCTCAGCCTCCCGGAAAAAATGTCAAGAGCATGACACTTCTCTCGGGCGGTGAAAAGGGACTTTGTGCAATTGCACTTCTTTTTTCAATTCTCAAAGTCACACCGTCACCTTTCTGTATTTTCGACGAGGTTGAAGCGGCACTTGACGATGTAAACGTATTGAGATATGCAAAATATCTCAAGAATATGACTGATAATACTCAGTTTATACTTATAACCCACAGACGAGGCACAATGGAAGAAGCCGATATGCTTTACGGCGTAACAATGCAGGAGCAGGGTGTTTCAAAACTTCTTCAGCTCAAAACTGCACAGATGGCTCACGACCTCGGTCTTGAATAAGGAGAAAATATTATGGCAGGTTTATTTAAGAAATTCAGTTTCGGACTGAAAAAATCAAGAGATAAGATGTCACATGCAATCGACGAAATGCTCGATTCATTTGACACATTTGAAGATGACCTTTTCGTTGAGCTTGAAGAAATTCTTGTTATGAGTGACGTCGGTGTGCAGACAGCTGTTGAAATCACCGAAGAGCTTCGTGACAGAGTAAACAAAGAAAAGCTCAAATCAACAAAACAGGTCAAGGATGAAATCAAGAATATTGTTGCAGACAAACTTTACGGTGGCGAGGATATGGGGCTTATCACTCAGCCTTCAATCATCCTTGTTATCGGTGTAAACGGTGTCGGCAAAACCACAACAATCGGTAAAATGGCTTCAATGTACAAGGCTCAGGGCAAGAAAGTCATTCTCGGTGCGGCTGATACATTCAGAGCCGCTGCTATTGACCAGCTTGATGTATGGGCTGAAAGAGCCGGTGTTGAAATCATCAAGCATAAAGAAGGTGCAGACCCTGCTGCGGTAATATTCGATACCATTCAGGCAGGTAAATCAAGAATGGCAGATATTCTTATCTGTGACACGGCAGGCAGACTTCACAACAAGAAAAACCTTATGGACGAGCTCGGCAAGATTTACAGAGTCATTGACCGTGAGCTTCCTTATTCTGACCGTGAGGTGCTTCTTGTACTTGATGCAACAACAGGTCAGAATGCCGTAAGTCAGGCAAGGGAATTTATGAACGTTGCCGAGATTACGGGTATTGTTCTTACAAAGCTTGACGGTACTGCAAGAGGCGGTGTTGTTCTTGCAATCAAGAATGAACTTAAAATCCCCGTTAAATTCATCGGCGTAGGCGAAGGTATAGACGATCTTCAGCCGTTCAATCCGAAAATGTTTGCGGAAAGCTTATTCAATGAGCTTCCCGAAAGCTATAAAGAAAAGGAAAACGAGGTGTTACCTGTATATGAACAACCGCTCGAAAAAGTCGAACTCACAGACACAAGTGAAGCAGAAGAAGCCGTTAAGGAATTTTTTGAAAACCTCATGGAAGATAGCGAAGGCGACGGATACCTTGATGTATCAGACGGGGCTGACGGATATGAAGATTCTGCCGAGAGAGAATGTCCCGAAGGAGATAGCACGGCAGTTCTCACAGGCAGCGAAGAGTGTGAACAGGGACAGGAGAACACCACCACTCAAGTCGAAGAAGTCACACAGACTGTCGTTTCGTCCGATAGTGGAGAAGACTCCGACTTTGATTCACTCTACGGTAGCATCGATAAATTCTATCTCTAATCTTATAGGAAAAGGCGACATATTATGAAATTTCTCATAGCTACACATAATATAAAAAAGCGTGATGAATTAAGCCGTATCTTAAAGCCTCTGGGTATAGATGCTGTCATCGCATCAGACATCGGTATGGAAATCACCGATGCAGAAGAAACAGGCACAACATTTGCGGAAAATGCAAGAATAAAGGCAGAAAGCGGTTGCCGTGAAACGGGACTTCCTTGCATTGCCGACGATTCGGGGCTTTGCATTGATGCTCTTGACGGCAGACCCGGTGTTTACTCTGCAAGATATGCAGGCGGTCACGATACACCATATTCACACAAAATGGCGGTCCTTCTTGATGAAATGAAAGATGTACCCAAGGAAAAAAGAACCGCTCGGTTCATCAGTTCAGTATGCTGTATTTTCCCCGACGGCAGAGAACTGACCGTTGAAGGCAAATGTGAAGGGTGGATTGGTTTTGCACCAGAGGGTGACGGCGGTTTCGGTTTTGACCCTGTTTTCTATGTGGGAGACAGAAGCTTTGCATCATTTACAGCAGAAGAAAAGGATGCAGTCAGTCACAGAGGTAATTCACTCAGACTTTTAGCAGAAAAATTACCCGAATTTCTGAAAGGATAATAAAAACTATGACAGGAAAAGAAAGAGCCGAATGGCGTGCAAAGGCGAATCATCTTGAACCTCTTTTTCAGCTCGGAAAAGGCGGAATTTCAGATGCATTCATTGACGCTGTCAACGGCGCACTCAATACAAGAGAATTAATCAAATTCAAGGTTCTTCTTGAAACATCACCCCTGACACCGAGAGAAGCTGCAAATGAAGTTGCAGAAAAGACAGGTGCCGAAGTCATTCAGGTTATCGGCGGTGTTATCGTGCTTTACAGATACAACCCCAAGCTTCATGAAGACGAAAAGAAGAAAAAGCCCAAAGTAAAGGTAAAACCCGGAAGATATAAAGGCTTTGAAAACGAAAAGCCCAAGGCACCGAGTAAAAAGGCTGTCAAAATGGCTCAGCAGCGTAAGGCTCATGCCGCAAGAAAGGCTGCAAAATGAAAATAGGTATGTACGGCGGAAGCTTCAATCCGCCGCATAACGGACATCTTCATCTGGCACGGGAAGTGGGCTCACTTGCAGGTCTTGATAAAATAATCATCATCCCTTCAAACATTTCTCCGCAGAAGAGCAATAACGGAAACATCGACCCTATTCACAGAATCAATATGTGCAAAGCGGTGTTTGATTCTCCTCTTTTTGAAGTTTCCGACTGTGAAATCGCAAGGGGAGGAAAGAGCTATACCGTTGATACTCTCACATACCTGAAACAGCAGTATCCTGACGACGAATTGTTTCTTTTCATGGGCTCAGACATGCTTCTGTCTTTCCACACATGGTACAGATATGAAGATATTCTGAAAATGTGTACCCTTTGTGCAATTTCCCGTGATGATAACAAAAGTGCGCAAATGCTTAAAGATTATGCCGACACAGTTCTCGTTAACGGCAATGTTCTTGTTTTTGATATTGAACCGATTGAAGTCAGTTCATCCGAAATCAGGGAAAACCTTAAAAACGGCAGAAGCTGTAAAGGTTTAATAAGTGAAAAAACTTCAGAATATATAAAGGAAAACAAACTGTATGGACAGTAAGTATCAGTCATATATTGACCTTATAAAATCAAAACTTTCACCGTACCGTTTCAATCATTCAGTCGAAGTTGCAAAGTCAGCGGCTTATCTGGCTGAAAAATACGGCGGAGACAGTGAAAAAATGTACGTCGCAGGTCTTCTTCACGATGTTCTCAAGGAAGCTGACAGGGATGAAACATTTTATTATGTTGATAAATATGTAATTCCACTTACGGTGCTTGAAGAGGTTACTCCCAAGCTGTGGCATGCAATTGTCGGTGCTGAGTTTATAAAAAATGAACTGAATATTGACGATGAGGAAATCATAACAGCCGTAAGATATCACACCACAGGCAGAAAAAATATGACACTCGGCGAAAAAATACTGTTTATTGCAGATTTTATTTCAGCCGACAGGGATTATAACGGTGCCGACGAAATGCGTGAAAGGGCTGAAAAGAGCCTTGAATGTGCAATGGACATGGGGCTTTCTTTCACAATAGCAGACCTTGTTGAACAGGGCAGACCCGTTCACCCCGACACGGTTGATGCTTATAATGATATTAAATTACAGGAGTGAAAATATGGAAACAAACATGACGGTTGAAAAAATCGTAAAAGTGCTTGACAATAAAAAAGCAGAAGAAATCAAAGTAATTAAGATTTCGGAATTGACAGTTCTTGCTGATTACTTTATAATAGCAAACGGTACTTCAAATACACACGTAAGAGCCCTTGCGGAGGAAGTTGAAGCAGAGCTTTCAGATGCCGGTGTTGAACCCCGAAATATCGAAGGCAGATCAACAGGCTGGATTCTTCTCGATTACAGCGACATTGTTGTACACGTCTTCACACCCCACGACAGAGAATACTACAATCTTGAAAGACTCTGGCAGGACGGCGAAGAAGTCGATATTTCAACATTGATAAGTGAATAATTTCTCAAAGGAGATTTTTTATAATGAATTATGATTTTAAATCTGCCGAAGCAAAATGGCAGAAAAGATGGGAAGAATCAGGTGTTTTCAATGCATCTGATGACTATTCAAAACCTAAATTCTACGGTCTTGTAGAATTCCCTTATCCAAGCGGAGCAGGTATGCATGTAGGTCATATCAAGGCTTACAGCGGTCTTGAGGTTATTTCAAGAAAAACAAGACTTCAGGGCTACAATGTTCTTTTCCCCATAGGCTTTGATGCTTACGGTCTGCCCACAGAAAACTATGCTATCAAGACAGGTATTCATCCCCGTCAGGTTACTGATACAAATATCGAAAAGTTCACTTCACAGCTCAAGAAGGTCGGTTTCTCATTTGACTGGACAAAGGTTATCGACACAACTGAAGAAGGATATTATAAGTGGACTCAGTGGATTTTCCTCAAGATGTTTGAAAAGGGGCTCGCATTCCGTGACAAGACTCTTGTAAACTACTGTCCTTCATGTAAAGTTGTTCTTTCAAACGAAGACTCTCAGGGCGGTAAGTGCGACATCTGCCACAGCGATGTTGTGCAGAAGTCAAAGGATGTTTGGTATCTCCGTATCACAGAATACGCAGACAAGCTTCTCGAAGGTCTTGAAGATGTTGATTATCTTCCCAATATCAAGCTTCAGCAGGTTAACTGGATAGGTAAAACAAGAGGTGCATTTGTCAACTTCTCAATCAAGAATATTGATGAACAGCTCAGAATTTACACAACACGTCCCGATACTCTTTTCGGCGTAACATTTATGGTTATTGCTCCCGAGCATCCCATTATCGATAAATATGCCGATAAAATCGGCAACATGGATGCAATCAAGGCATACCGTGAAGAATGCAGTAAGAAGACAGAGTTTGAAAGAACACAGCTTGTCAAAGACAAGACAGGTGTATGCATTGACGGTCTTACAGCAATCAACCCCGTTAACGGCAAGGAAATCCCTGTTTACATATCAGACTATGTAATGATGGGTTACGGTACGGGCGCAATCATGGCTGTTCCCGCACACGACAGCCGTGACTATGATTTCGCAAAAAAATTCGGTATTGATATAATTGAAGTCATCAAGGGCGGTGACATTTCAGTTGAAGCATATGCAGGCGACGGTGAAATGGTCAACTCTGAGTTCCTTAACGGCTTCACAAATAAAGCAGATTCAATCGCAAAGATGATCGATGTGCTTCAGGAGAAGGGCATCGGCGAAGGCGGTGTTCAGTACAAGATGAAGGACTGGGCATTCAACCGTCAGAGATACTGGGGTGAGCCTATTCCCATTGTTCATTGTGACAAATGCGGTATGGTTGCCGTGCCCTATGAAGAGCTTCCTCTCCGTCTTCCCGAAGTTCAGAACTTTGAACCCGGTTCAGACGGTGAAAGCCCTCTTGCAAAGATTGAAAGCTTTGTAAACTGCACTTGTCCCAAGTGTGGCGGTGCTGCAAAGAGAGAAACCGATACAATGCCTCAGTGGGCAGGTTCATCATGGTATTTCCTGAGATATATCGATCCCAAGAACGAAAATGTTTTTGCTGACAGCGATAAACTCAAGTACTGGATGCCCGTTGACTGGTACAACGGCGGTATGGAACACGTTACAAGACAACTTATCTATTCAAGATTCTGGTATAAATTCCTCTATGACCTCGGCGAAGTTCCCTATGCAGAGCCTTATGCAAAGAGAACAGCTCAGGGACTTATCCTCGGACCCGACGGTGTAAAGATGAGTAAGTCAAGAGGCAATGTTATTGATCCCAACGAGGTTGTTGACTCAATGGGTGCTGACGTACTTCGTACTTACGTGCTCTTCATGGGTGACTATGAACAGGCAGCTCCCTGGAGTGAAGACAGCGTTAAGGGCTGTAAGAGATTTGTTGACAGAATATGGAACCTTCTTGACATCGTAAAAGACGGCGATGATTATTCAGCTGAGCTCATGAGTTCAATGCATAAGACAGTAAAGAAAGTATCGGAAGATATTGAAGCAATGAAGTTCAATACAGCTATTGCCGCTCTTATGACACTTCTTAACCAGATTTATTCAAAGGGTGAAATCATCAAGGCTGAGCTTAAAACACTCCTTCTTCTTGTCAATCCCTTTGCACCTCATGTAACAGAGGAAATGTGGGAAAAGATGAGCTTCGGCGGTGCTGTTACAGACCAGTCATGGCCCGAATTTGACGAAGCAAAGTGCGTTGATGCAACTGTTGAAATTGCTGTTCAGGTTAACGGCAAAATCAAGGCAAGAATCAATGTTGCAACCGAGATTTCTAATGAAGATGCTATCGCAGCTGCAAAGGAAGTTGATGCAGTCAAAGAAATCATTGACGGCAAGCAGGTTGTAAAAGAACTCTATGTCAAGGGTAAACTCGTCAATATCGTAGTTAAAATGTAATAATAATTTCGGGTAGTTCTGATAGCTACCCGAAATTTTGCATATTATAATACCGGTGATTAAATGAAAATTCTTGTTATTTTTACGGGCGGGACAATAGGAAGCTGTGTTTCGGACGGCTGGATTTCTCCCGATGAGTCAATGAAATATCTTCTTCTTGAAAAATACCGTGAAATCACGGGGGATGACACTCCGTTTGACACTCTGAATCCTTATACAATTCTGAGTGAAAATCTCTCGGCTGAAAATATCAATTCCCTTATAAAATGTGTAAGGGAAAACACAGATAAATATGACGGAATAATTGTAACTCACGGGAGTGACACATTGCAGTATTCCGCTTCGGCTTTAGCTTACACAATCGGTTGTGAGTGTAATCCCGTTGTGCTTGTTTCAAGCAATTACCCGATTGATGATGAAAGAGCAAACGGAATTCCCAATTTTATTGCCGCAGTTGAGTTTATAAAGTCACAAAAAGGCAAAGGCGTTTATATAAGTTATAAAAATAAAAATGAATCATCACAGATTCATACTGCAACAAGAACTATATGTCATAAAGAAGCAAATGATGAAGTTTTCAGTATTGATTCAGAGCCTTTTGCTTATTATGACGGTGAAATTACTATTAATGAAAATTATCGGACTTCTGATTATTCAGAGCCCGTAAAAAAAGCCGTCTTCAGTAAAAATTCAGGCATACTTTCAGTAACTGTTCTTCCCGGTGAAGCATATAATTATGATTTGTCTGATTATAAAGCGGTAATTTTCCGTCCTTATCATTGCGGAACAATCAATACTTTATCAGCGGAGCTCAGGAATTTCTGTGAAAGGGCAAAAGTGTGTAATGTGCCTGTGTTTGTCATAAATGCACCTGACGGAATAACTTATGCATCCTCAAAAAAGTATAATGAACTCGGTATCAATGTTTTACCCATGTGTAATTTTCCTGCAATTTATATAAAATTATGGCTTCTCGGAAGTAATGATAATCTTTCGCCCGAAACGGTCAGAAAGGCTGTTGCGTGCGAGTTTCTGAAAACTAAAAACGGAGATGTAAACTATGGTTATTAAAAAAGAATTTGTTCTGCGTGAAATAGCAGGAGATTTTGTGCTTGTTCCCATAGGAAAAACAAGCGGTGAATTCAAAGGGCTGTTTCCCATAACCGAAACAGGCGCATTTATATGGAATCTTTTACCCGAGGCAGATTCAGAAGAATTCATTATTGAAAAATTCCTGAATGAATATGATGTTGACCGTGAAACTGTTTCTGCTGATGTAAATGAATTTCTCGGCTATTTAAGAAAATACGGAATAATTGACTGATAAAAGGGTGAATTATTATGTCTTCAATCAAACAGAAAATTACTGACCTTGCAGGAAAGGTTTATTCATCTTTCGGCAGTGTTGCTCAGGAAAAAACAGAAAGAGCTGCTGCAGAAAAAACATACACAAAAGAAATGCAGTCAACTCTCAGACTTGTTGCCGCAGAAGGTGCCGTTCTTCTTGAAAATAACGGAGTTCTGCCACTTGCAGAAGGCACAAAAGTATCCCTTTTCGGCAGAGTGCAGCATAACTGGTTCTATACAGGTTACGGCTCGGGCGGTGATGTAAACAGACCTTATGCAGTAAATCTTATTGAAGGAATCAGAAACTGTGATAAACTCATTCTCAATGAAACACTTGCTCAGAAATATGAAAAATGGTGTTCCGAAAACATCATAAATGATTCTGTATGGGGAATGTGGCCCAGGTTTTACCCCGAAATGCACGTTGATGATATTACAGTTACTTCGGCGGCAAAAGAAACCGATTGTGCCGTTGTTGTTATCGGCAGGTCATCGGGTGAGGACAGGGAAAATGTCCTTGAAAAGGGCAGTTACTATATAACGGACGATGAAAAGAAACTTCTTGACTCTGTAACGGCTTCATTCGATAAAGTTATTGTGCTTCTCAATATCGGAAGTATTATCGATATGTCATGGCTTGACAGATATAATGATAAACTCAGCGCAGTTATGATTGTCTGGCAGGGAGGTATGGAAAGCGGAAACGCTGTAGCAGACCTTCTGTGCGGTAATATGAGCCCCTCGGGTAAACTTACTTCAACTATAGCTTATTCTTACAGCGATTACCCCTGTGCAAAGTCATTCGGCGGCAAGGAATATAACTATTATTATGAGGATATCTATGTCGGATACCGTTATTTTGAAACATTCGGTAAAGAAAAGGTGCGTTATCCTTTCGGTTACGGTCTTACTTATTCTGATTTTGATGTGAAATGTAACAATGCTTCTTCATCAGAAGACGGATTCCGCTTTGAAATTGATGTAAAAAATACGGGTGAAAGAGTTGCAAAAGGCACTTATCAGCTTTATTTAAGAAAACCGACGGGTGAACTCGGCAATCCTCTGAGAAGCCTTGTTGCATTCGGCAAAACAAAAAGTCTTTCTCCCGATGAAAATGAAGAAATGAAGGCTGATGTTTTGTTTTATCAGCTTGCATCATATGATGAAAGCGGAAAAACCGGAAATAAATCAGCTTATGTTATTGAAAAAGGCGAATATGAGTTTTATCTGGGCACCGATGTCAGAAATGCCGTGAAAGTGTTCTCATATTATCATGAAGAAAATTCTGTTTATGAAGAGCTTTCTGAGTGTGTTCCTCCCGAAATGCCATTCGGTGTGCTGAAAGCAAAAGAAAAAGACGGCAGAATTGTTCCCGTTACCGAAAATTGTAACTCAATCACAAGAAACCTCAAAGAAAGAATTATCTCTTCACTCCCCGAAGCAAGTCCTTTTACGGGCGATATGGGCTATAAACTTGCCGATGTAAAATCAGGCAGAGTTACAATGAATGAGTTTGTGGCTCAGCTTGATAATAATGAGCTCGAAGCCCTTACAAGAGGCGATTACATAATGGGCAGTAAACTCGGCACTCCCGGTAATGCGGCTGTGTTCTGCGGAGTTCTTGAATCTCTCAGAGAAAAAGGCATTCCAGCCGTATCAACTTCTGACGGTCCTTCAGGTATAAGACTGAGAGCTTCATGTTCACTCATTCCTATCGGAACACTTCTTGCTTCAACCTTTGATACAGATGCTGTCAGAGAAGTCTATTCACTCGTAGCGGTTGAAATGAAAGAAAAGGGAAGTGATGTTCTCTTAGCTCCCGGAATGAACATTCAGAGAAGTCCTCTTTGCGGAAGAAACTTTGAATATTATTCTGAAGACCCTTATCTTACGGGCAAAATCGGTGCCGCCGCAGTAAACGGAATACAGGCATCAGGTGGCTCTGCATGTCCAAAACATTTTGCCTGTAACAGTCAGGAATACAAGAGAACAACAAACGATTCAAGAGTTTCCGAACGGGCTCTGCGTGAAATATATCTCAGAGGTTTTGAAATCTGCATAAAAGAAGCAAAGCCCCGTAATATAATGACTTCATATAATAAAGTAAACGGTGTATGGAGCTATTTCAATTACGATCTGTGCACTTCAATTCTCCGTAATGAGTGGAAATATGAAGGTAATGTTATGACAGACTGGTGGACAAAAAAAGGCTCAAGTCCCGATTTTAAGGATCTCAGAGACCAAGGCTACCGTGTAAGAGCTCAGGTTGACGTTCTTATGCCCGGCGGCGGCAGAAACGGCAGAAGAAAACCTGACGGCACATTGCTTCATAAACTTGATAACGGCGGAATAACACTCGGTGAAATTCAGCGAAGTGCAAAGAATGTTCTTAATTTTGCCATGAACTCTACAGCAATGAAAGAATAAATAAACAATAAAACCATCGGTTGCGGTAACCGATGGTTTTTTGCATATGTAATATTTTATTCAATGTCTTCGGGAATACCGCCCGTAAACTGGCTGTTATAAAGCTTTGCATAGAAACCGTCTGCTTCAAGCAGTTCGTGATGCGTGCCCTGTTCAACAATATTACCTCTGCGCATAACGATAATGTTATCAGCATTTTTGATTGTTGAAAGTCTGTGAGCGATAACAAAACTTGTTCTGCCTTTCATAAGCTCTGCCATAGCTTCCTGAATAAGGAGTTCTGTCTTTGTGTCAACAGAAGATGTTGCTTCGTCAAGAATAAGAACTTTTGGATCTTTCAGGAGTGCTCTTGCAATTGTTATGAGCTGTCTCTGACCTTGAGAAATGTTTGCGCCGTCTTCTGTCAGCTCCGTATCATATCCTTTTGGCTGAGACATAATGTAATCGTGAATGTTTGCTGATTTTGCAGCCGCAATTATGTCTTCATCAGTTGCATCGTCAACGCCGTATTTTATGTTTTCTTTGATTGTTCCTTTGAAAAGCCATGTGTCCTGAAGAACCATACCGAAATTCTCTCTCAGCGCATTTCTTGACATTGTCATAATGTCCGTGCCGTCAAGAAGAATCTGACCTGACTGGATATCATAGAAACGCATAAGGAGATTTACTATTGTTGTTTTACCTGCACCCGTTGGTCCGACAATTGCAACAATGTGACCCGGTGAAGCAGAGAGAGTGAAATCTTCAATAAGTGGAGTGTCATCCTTGTATCTGAATGAAACATTTTTAAATTCAACATTACCCTTTGAAAGACCTTCGGGCTCGTTTTCGGTGTTGTCTGCAGTCTGTTCTTCTTCGTCAAGGAGTTCAAAAACTCTTTCTGCGGAAGCAAGGGCTGACTGAATGCCGTTTATCATCTGTGAAATGCTTGTGATGGGCTGTGAGAAAAGTGATGAGAATGAAAGGAACTTTTCAATGTCACCGATTTTCATTGTGTTCTGAATCAGAACTCCTGTATTGAACCATCTGCCCATGTAGAAGCATCCGCCTATAATACAAACGGAAACATAGTTGATGTTCTTAAAAAGTGTGAGAATGGGGTTGAGAACACCTGCAATCATGTTTGCGGAAAAACTGTTCTTTCTCAGGTTATCATTGATAATTTTAAATTCATCAATTGACTGTTTTTCATGGTTGAAGAGCTTTACAAGGGTATGACCCGTATACATTTCTTCAACGTGGCCGTTCATAGCCCCCATTGAACTCCAGAATCTCGAGAACCATTTTTTTGATATTTTTGCAAGTTTGAATGCAATTGTACCGCTGAAAGGAACGAGGAAAACTGCGGCTAATGTCATGAGGAGATTGCCCGTTCTCAGCATCATTATAAGCGCACCCACAACCTGAATTGCACCTGTAAGAATTGTAAGAAAGCTGTTCTGAAGATTCTGTGAAACGTTTTCAATATCGTTTACAACTTTACTTATAATTTCACCTTTTGTATTCTTATCAAAATACCTGAGGGGGAGATTTGAAAGCTTTGTGTTTACCTGCTGTCTTAAATTGAAAACAAGCTTCTGAGTGACACCTGCACCTACAAACTGCTGAATGAATGTCATGAAGCCGAGAACAAAATAAACAAAACCGAGAGAGATAATCTGATAAAGGATTGAAGATTTATCTGTGAGACTGCCGAACTCAATCGGTGTACCGTTGTTTGCAAAAGCTTCAATTGAAGCCTGAACGTTATTTATTATATCGCCGAGATAGTCAGGTGACACAACGTTTGCAAGTGTGCTGATAACAGATGCAATACACACGATTGAAACACTCACCCAGTAAGGTTTCAGAAGACTGAAAAATCTTAAAGACGTACCTTTTGCATTTTTTACCTTTTTCTTGTCATCGCTTTTGTTATTATAAGAGGAATACTTCTTTTCAAGATATGAGATATCTTTGTCAGTTACGGTTTTTACGGCTTTTTTACTCATACTGCTGCCTCCTCTTCTGAAAGCTGAGAAGCAACAATGCTTCTGTAAACAACGCATGTTTTCATAAGTTCTTCATGTGTTCCGATTCCGACAGCTTCGCCTTCATCCATAACGATGATTCTGTCTGCATTGATTACGGTGCCTACACGCTGAGCCACGATAATTATATTTGCATCAGGCAGATTTTCTCTGAGTGAAGCCCTGAGTCTCGCATCAGTTGCAAGGTCAAGAGCCGAGAAACTGTCATCAAAAATATAAACCGAAGCATTTTTTACTATTGCGCGGGCAATTGCAAGTCGCTGTTTCTGACCGCCCGAGTAGTTTTTACCCGCCTGAGAAACGAAACTGTCAAGCCCGTCTGTCATACTGCTTACAAATGTCTTTGCCTGAGCAATTTCAATTGCTCTCCATATTTCGTCATCAGTTGCATCGGGATTGCCGAATTTGATGTTATCTCTGATTGTGCCTGAGAAAAGGAAACTCTGCTGAGGCACATAAGCGATTGTTGAATGAAGTGATTCAAGTGAAAGGTCTTTTACATCAACACCGTTTACAAGAATCTGACCTTCCGTTGCATCATAAAGACGGGGAATGAGATTGATAAGTGTTGATTTACCGCAACCCGTTACGCCGATTATTGCAGTCACTTCACCGGGACGTGAAACAAAGTTGATATTGTGAATTGCATCACGGTCAATAACTTTTTTCTCTTCTTCTGTTGAAGTATTTTCAGACTGTGTATTTTCGGGAAGGGGAGTGATGTTTTCTTCTTTATTCTCCTTTGCTTCCTTTTTTTCTTTTTTCTTTTTCTGTTTTTCCTTGCTCTTTTCAAGAAGTTTTGTAAGGAGATTTTTCTTCTTTTCTTCAGGGGCAGGCTTGTATTTAAAAGATACATTTCTGAATTCAACGCATCCGTCTGCAGTGCCGTCGGATGTTACGGGAGATTCGGGCTCTGCGATTTCGGGAACTGTTTCAAGGATTTCATTGATACGTTTTGCCGATACGGAAGCTCTGGGAATTGAAATAATGATACCTACGATTGAAATGATTGCGCCGATGATAAGTGTGAAATATGTAATGAACATATACATGTTCGGTATTGTTTCAATAATCTGAGTTTTTGTCATTCCCGGCTCCATAACAGCCATAACACTTGAATAGAGAATGTAGCAGATAAGTGAATAGAGCGCAACCGTGAGCACGGGGAGAAGGCTCGAAAGAATTCTGTTTGCCTTGAGGCTGAGTTTTGTAAGCTTTTCGTTGCTTTCATCAAAACGGTTGTCTTCATATTCCGATTTATTGAATGCCCTGATAACTCTTATACCGCCGATTTTACCTCTGAGAATGAAATTGAGTTTATCAAGGAGTTTCTGCACTTTGGTGAACATCGGAAGGATGAAAATAAGAAGAAGCACGACAAGCGCAAGAAGCACGGGAAGAACAACGAAAATAAGTTTCAGAAGTTCTTTGTTTGTGTTATATGCCATAACAAAACCGCCCACAAGCATAATAGGCACAGGCAGAATTGATTTGAGCGTGGAAAGAATAACATCATGCACCTGACGAACGTCGTTTGTTGTTCTTGTCATAAGTGATGATACACCGATTTTGTCAACATCACATTGTGAAAGGTGTGCGACCTTTTCAAAAACGGTGTTTCTGATACCGTTTGCATAGTCAACAGATGTCTTTGTTGAAAAATAGGTGTTAAGAAGCGACATGGCACCGCAGACAACTGACATCACAAGCATTATTCCGCCGTAAAGAATAATGTTTTCCATGCTTTCTCCGAGAATACCCTTACTCATAATCTGTTTTGTGAAGATGGGAAGGGATATTTCGAGTATTGCGTATAATGCAGAACAGAGCATTGAGAGAATCAATGTTTTTCTGTAAGGCCTGAGCATTTTAAAAATTCTTATCATATTTTCACTTCCGTTAATAAAATCAAAAGCAACATGCCATAATTATTACAATTATAACACATTGCTTTATATTATTCAAGTATTTAATTATTTATATATTAATCAAGTTCAAAAGCACCTGTGTAAAGCTGATAATATTTGCCCTTTTCGGCAATGAGCTTTTCGTGGTTGCCTCTTTCAATAATTCTGCCCTGTTCAAGAACCATGATGACATCTGAATTTTTGACGGTTGAAAGTCTGTGAGCAATTACAAAGACTGTTCTACCGTGCATAAGAGCATCCATACCTCGCTGAACAATTGCTTCTGTTCTTGTATCGATTGAAGAAGTAGCTTCATCGAGAATCATAACGGGAGGGTCTGCAACTGCCGCACGGGCAATTGAAATGAGCTGTCTCTGACCCTGAGAAAGTCCGCTGCCGTCACCTTCAAGAACAGTGTTATATCCGTCGGGGAGCATTCTTATAAATCCGTCTGCATTTGCAAGCTTTGCCGCCGCAATACATTCTTCGTCGGTTGCATCGAGCTTGCCGTAACGGATATTGTCCATAACTGTACCCGTGAACAGGTTTACATCCTGAAGAACGATACCCATTGAACGTCTCAGGTCAGCTTTCTTTATTTTGTTTATGTTAATGCCGTCATAACGGATTTTGCCGTCTGCAATGTCATAAAATCTGTTGATAAGATTTGTGATTGTTGTTTTACCTGCACCCGTGGCACCGACAAAAGCAACCTTCTGACCGGGCTCGGCATAAAGTGAAACATTATGAAGAACTGTTTTGCCCTCAACATAAGCAAAGTCAACATCGTCAAGAACAATATCGCCTTTAAGGGGAGTGTAAGTGACTGTGCCGTCACCGTGGGGATGCTTCCATGCCCATTCACCCGTTCTTTCATCAGTTTCTGTGATGTTGCCGTCCTTGTCTGTCTTTGCATTGACAAGTGTTACATAGCCCTCATCTGCTTCGGATTCTTCATCAATGAGTGAGAAGATTCTTTCAGCACCTGCCATAGCCATTGCAATTGCATTAATCTGCTGAGAAATATGTGAAATGGGCATTACGAAGTTTCTTGACATTGTAAGGAATGATGCAATTGCACCGAGTGTTATCGGTTCATCTTCAAAACCGAAGAGTGTAAGATTTGTAACACCTTTTATTGCAAGCACACCGCCGAGAATTGCAAGGGCAACATAGAGGATGTAACCCATATTATTCATTATGGGACCTACAATATTACCGTAGGTGTTTGCAGTTGTCATGTTGTGACAGAGTTCTTCGTTACGTTTGTCGAATTCAGCTTTGTTTTCGTCTTCATGGCAGAAAACCTTAACAACTTTCTGACCGTTTATCATTTCTTCAATAAAGCTGTTGACACCTGCAACAGAACGTTGCTGCTTCATGAAGTATGTTCCGCTTTTCTTTCCGATGAATCCGATAATTCTTGTTATTGCAAAAAGGAAAACAACAACAAAAAGTGTAAGCCACACACTCTGACGCAGCATTGAGAAGAAAATTGAAACGATAGTTACAAGTGAAGACATAGCCTGCGGAACAGACTGTGAAATCATCTGTCTTAATGCATCGGTATCGTTTGTGTAGAAACTCATTGTGTCGCCGAAATTATGCGAATCGAAGTATTTTATTGGAAGAGTCTGCATATGGGCAAACATTCTGTCACGGATTTTTTTGAGAATACCCTGTGAAACATTTGCCATAATACGGTTGTAAAGAAGACCTGAAAGAGCACCGCAGAGGAAGAGACAACCGATTTTACAAAGAGCACCGAAAAGGTCTGTAAATGTGACTGACGATTCGGGGAAGAGCATCGGAGTTATGTAATCATCAATAAGTGTTTCAAGAAAAAGTGATGAAGCAACGCTTGCAACGGCACTCAGAATGATGAAAAATAAAACGAACAGAAGATGAAATTTATATTCGCTGAAATAATTGAAGAGCCGTTTTACGGTATCTTTATTTATTTTGACATCGGGTTTTGCAACCATACCGCCTCTTCTTCCGGGACCGCCCATAGGGGGCATCTGACGTGTTTTTTCATCAGCCATTGTCGTCGCCTCCCTTCATCTGTGATTCATAAACTTCTCTGTAAATACTGCTTGATTCAAGCAGTTCATTGTGACTGCCTACAGCGGAAATTTTACCGTCATCGAGAACGATGATTCTGTCTGCATCCTGAACTGATGAAATTCTCTGAGCAATGATGATTTTTGTGGTTTCGGGGATTTCATCCCTGAATGCTTTTCTGATTTTTGAATCCGTTGCAGTATCAACGGCACTTGTTGAGTCGTCAAGAATAAGAATTTTCGGTTTTTTGAGAAGTGCACGGGCAATACACAGCCTCTGTTTCTGACCGCCGGACACATTTGCACCGCCCTGTTCAATATATGTATCATATCCGTCGGGGAATTTATCTATAAATTCATCCGCACAGGCAAGACGGCAGGCTTTTATGATTTCTTCGTCAGTTGCATCGTCCTTACCCCAGCGAAGATTTTCCTTGATTGTGCCGGAAAAAAGAACGTTCTTCTGAAGAACCATTGCAACTTCGTTTCTGAGGGCTTCGATAGCGTAGTCACGGACATCTGTACCGCCGACTCTGACACTGCCGTTCCTGACATCGTAAAGTCTCGGGATAAGCTGAACGAATGTTGATTTTGATGAACCCGTACCGCCTATAATACCGATTGTTTCGCCCGAAGCAATTGAAATATTGATATTGTCAAGGCAGAGTTTGTCTGCATTCTTTGAATATGAGAAATCAACGTTGTCAAAAATGATTGAGCCGTCTTTTACCAGAGTTTCGGCATCCGGTTTTTCGGTTATATCACTTTTTTCGTCAAGCACCTCAACAATTCTTTCGGCACTTGCTTTTGACATTGTCATCATAACGAAAATCATTGAAATGAACATAAGGCTGTTGAGAAGCTGAGCCGTGTAAGTGAAAAGGCTCATAAGTTCGCCTGTTGTGAGCTGAGTTGCACCCGTATCAACAATAAGCTTTGCACCGAACCATGAAATGAGCATTGTGCAGATATATACGCTCATCTGCATAAGGGGTGCGTTGAAAGCGATTGTTTTTTCGGCTTTTACGAAGTCGTTATAGATATTGCCTGAAATGTTCTGAAATTTGTCAATTTCAAAGTTCTGTCTGTTGAATGATTTTACGACACGGATACCTCTGACATTCTCTTCAACGATTGAATTGAGCTTATCGTAAGTTTTGAAAACTCTCTTGAAAAGGGGATGAGCCTTTCTGATGATAAGAAACATTCCCAGAAGCAGGAAGGGGACAACGCAAAGGAAAATTGAAGCGAGTTTTGCGTTGATGCCGAATGCAAAAATAAATGAGAAAAAGAACATCATCGGACTTCTTACAGCCATTCTTATAATCATCATAAATGACTGCTGAACATTGTTTACGTCGGTTGTAAGTCTTGTTACAAGGCTTGCCGTTGAGAATTTATCAATGTTTGAGAATGCATAATTCTGAATGCTGTAAAACATATCATGTCTTAAGTTTCTTGCAAATCCCGCGCTGGCAACGGCACATGTTCTGCCAGCAACACCGCCGAAGAACATTGAAATTACGGCACATACAAGAAGTGCCACACCCATTTTAAGCACAAAATTCATACTTCCGGCATTAATACCGTTGTCAATGAGGCTTGCCATAAGAAGCGGAATAACAACTTCCATAACAACTTCGCCGATAACAAAAACAGGAGTCATTATTGCAGGTTTTGTGTATTCACGAATGCATTTTGCGAGTCGTTTAATCATTTATATTCCTCCTTAAATACTTAATATTAATTTATTGAATAATTATACTCCTCATGAAATTTTATGTCAATAAAAAAAGCACATCCCATGTAAAAAAATACACGGGATGTGACATTAATTGTTATAATATTTTACCAATTGATGTTGTAGTATTTTGTAAGACTGTAAAGTGTTGCATCAAGGTCTGTATTGATGATTTTAACCTTTGCTTCACGGAGAATCATGTTTGCATTAACCATTGTTTCGTATGCAACAACTTTACCGTCGGGAGTGATTGTTGCTGTTGCCGAACACTTGCTGTATTTGAGCTCAACATTGCTTCTGTCAACAGTTGCACCCATATCGGGGGCATATGTATTCATAACATCGTCAACGAGCATAAACTCGAAAATCTTTCCGTAAGAGCTCTGTAAATCGGGATTTGAAACGTCATTCATTTCAATTTTGATTAAATAGTTGCCGTTTGCATCTGTTGTGCCTGAAATTGACTTGATATCAGCCAAAGTGAGCATTGAAACATATGATGCACCGTCGGGTGAAACATTTGCCTGAGCTGAGGCTTTGTCACCTTTTGCAATGGGAGTTTCAACAACTTCGTCAGAGAGATACTTGTCCTTAGCTGCGCTGACGTAAGCATCACCGAGAGGATTTGAAAGCTTGATATCTGCAGTCTTTGTCTGCTTTGACTTTGTCATTGCGGGAGCTTCTGTCTTGAGCTTGTTGACAGCATCATTGAAGAATGTAAGCCACTGTTCGTCGGTCTGCGGAGCAGAATTTGTCTGATTGCCGGGAGTCTGTTCCTGAGGAGCTGTCGTAACTTCCGTCTGCACCTGCTGCTGAGGCTGTGTTTCCTGAGGAACGGTTGGAAGAACCTGCCCCTGAACGGGTGCAGCTGTCTGCTGTTCATCGGGAGCTTTCTGTACATCGCTCATAACACCGACCATGCCCATGACTGAAACACAAAGAAGACATATTCCCACGGCAAGAATACCTACAAGAAGACTCATTGTTCTTCTGTCTGCGGCATTTCGTCTTGAAACGGGCTTCTTTTTCTTTACTTTTCTTTTCTTTTCAGGTCCTGATTTCTCGGAAACAACTTCATGAAGCTCCGAAACAGGATCTGTAAACTGAATATCCTGGTTTTCGTTATAATCCATTTTATTCCCTCGCAAAAATAATTTTCTATTATAATAACACAATTTTTTTCATTTGTAAATTACTAATTATGAAAAAAGTAACTATTTATTCAACGTGTTGTTGTTTAATATTACTATTCTATTGACGAATGGTTACATGATTGATATAATATAAGCGGAGGCGATTACCTTGATGAAAAACAACAAAGAACCCGATGTTGATAAGAAAGAAAACGATAAAGAACAGTATATTTTAATACCTTTTAACAAAAAGTTTCTGAAATATGTTTTACTTATTATCACATTTACATTCGTTCTGTTTTGGATAGCAACAAATGCAGAAAAAGCAATTGGTGTAATTGAAAAAGTTATAACATTGTTTTCCCCGTTTCTTGTGGGGCTTTGTCTTGCTTTTGTTATAAATACAATTCTTGTGCCTTTTGAAAAAATATGGGATAAGATACCGTCAAAAAAAGGCGGAAAAATAAGAGATAAACTGAAACGTCCCGTGTGCCTGATTCTTAGCACACTTATAGTTGTAGGGGTTGTTTTTGCAATAATATTCATGCTCATTCCCGAGCTTATAAACACGGTTTCAAGCCTTATAAAAATGTTGCCTGATTTTGCAAAAAAACTTGAAGGCTGGTGGGTTGATCTGAGAGTCATGCTTGAGCATTACAACATTGTTCTGCCGGCTCTTGATTTTGATACAAGCAAGGTTCTTGATACGCTTAACACTTTTATTTCCAATTACGGCGAGAAATTCATAAACACAACAGTAAATATCACAACTACAATCGTAACATTTGTTGTTAATCTCGTTCTTGCTTTTGTATTTTCAATTTACCTTTTATCTCAGAAAGAAACTATCGGCAGACAGACAAAGAAAGTCCTTTTTGCCGTCTTCCGAAATGAAAAAGTGGAAAAACTTCTTGATGTTGCATCGCTTTCAAACCAGAGTTTCTCAAGATTTGTTGCAGGTCAGTTGCTTGAGGCTGTAATAATCGGAATTCTCTGTTTTATAGGTATGCTTATTTTCAGAATGCCTTATGCGGGTGTGATTTCCGTCCTTGTGGGCTTTACTGCTCTCATTCCCGTTTTCGGTGCGTTTATCGGTACTGCCGTGGGTGCATTCCTTATCCTTCTTGTAAATCCCATGAAGGCATTGTGGTTTATAGTGTTCATTATTGTTCTTCAGCAGGTGGAAGGAAACCTTATTTATCCGAAAGTTGTCGGTAAATCAGTTGGTCTTCCCGGTATATGGGTGCTCGTAGCCGTTACAGTCGGTGGCGGAGCTTTCGGAATTTCCGGTATGCTTTTCGGCGTTCCCGTATGCTCGGTTATTTATGTTCTTCTTAAAGAATTTGTTGCAAAAAGAAATATAAAAACAGCAGATGAATATGCTGAAATAATTGAAGAAATAACTGAAAATACACAATAAAAAAGGAGGTTATAGGTATGAAGTGTAAAGAATGTAAAGAAAGAATACCCGATAATGTAAAATATTGTCCCGAATGCGGTGCACTTATTAATGCAAATGCCGGCAAACATTATGATTCAACAAATGTTGAATATAATTATGAGCACGGGAACCGGAACGGTTATTCTTCTGATAAGTTTCCCCATACACCTTCTGTTTCACATGTTCCCGATAACGGACAGCATTTTCCCTCAGCACCGTTTAACGGCAGAAAAACACAGAAACGATACATTCCGTTTGCTCCTCTGATTGTTACGCTGTTGATTATTTTCGGTTTTATAGCCGTTGCATCGATTGCTTTTTCTGTTTTTAACAGAGTTGAAAATTTTGAAGTGACAGATGCTGTTCCGGAATACTTTGATGGTTTTAACATTGTTGATGATGTGAACAATGTTGCTCTTGATTATGTAAACAATATTGTTGATTCCGATTGTATGCAGTCAACAGATAATTTCCGTATGCATTCTCTTATTGACTGGGATCTCGTTTTTAAAGATTTTTTCAGTAACAAGCCCGAATATGAATCATTATATCAGGAAACCGTAATTGATGAAGATGAAGATATGTATATTTTGGCAGAAAATAATCTTCAATACGGATTTGATATTATTAACAGCAGGTTTACCGATGATTTTATTCCCTTTTATTTTTATACGGATGCTTTTAACAGAACATTGCTTTCTCATACCGAGATGCTGTTTTATTTTGATATGCTTTCGGCACATTTTGAAAATCTCGGACTTGATGTGAATGATTATTATGATGATGAACAGATATCGAAGATGTTCAGAGTGCAGATTGATGTTTCGGCAGAAAATGCAGAATGTGACGAAACTCAGGAATTCGGTGTGGTTGAAGTGATTCTTGCCGAGTTCTACGGTGAATATTATGTTCTTTATGATGATGTATATATTGCCACTCTTCTTGAATCCGTAAAATAGACATTAAAGGTTTGTGTGATTTTTTCATGCAAGCCTTTTCTTTTTGCCTGTGTATGAAATATTGACTTTATAATACATGTAGAGTATAATAAATAAGATATAATTTCAGGAGATAATATTAATGGAAACTTCAAAAGCTAAGGTCCTTTCGGGACTTATATGGAAATTTGCGGAAAGAATATCAGCTCAGGTTGTTACATTCGTAGTTTCAATTGTTCTCGGCAGACTTCTTTCGCCCGATGATTACGGTCTTATTGCAGTTGTAACTATTTTTATAACCTTTGCAAACTGTATTGTAACAAACGGCTTCGGAAGTTCGCTGATTCAGAAAAAGGATTCGGATAATCTTGATTTTTCAACAGTTCTCTATTTTCAGTTTGCATTTTCGCTGTTGCTTTACGGTATACTTTTTGTGTCGGCACCGCTTATTGCAAAGTTTTTCGGTGAAGGTTATGACCTGCTTGTCCCCGTTCTCCGTGTGCTCGGTATAAGAATCCCGCTGACAGCGATAAACAATGTCCAGCAGGCTTATGTCGGCAAAAAGATGATTTTCAGGAAGTTCTTCCTTTCCACCATCGGCGGTACCGTTATTTCCGCAGTTGTGGGTATCTGGATGGCTTATGAAGGCTACGGTGTGTGGGCACTTGTCGGTCAGTATCTGACAAATACATTTATAAGCACCGTGATTCTTGCTTTTACTATCAAATGGAAACCTGAACTGTGCTTCTCATGGGCAAGACTGAAAATTCTTTTTTCTTACGGCTGGAAACTTCTTGTCGGCGGTATCATCAATGAAACTTATGTTGAGCTGAGAAAAATTGCCATAGGAAAATTATATACAAGTGCAGACCTTGCGTATTTTGACAGAGGTATGCAGATACCCAACATTATAGTTACAAACATCAATTCTTCAATTTCAAATGTTCTTTTTCCCGCTATTTCAAATGCACAGAACAATATGGCGGATGTCAAGGCTATAATGCGCCGTTCAATCAGAACAAGCTCATATATCATGTGCCCCATGATGTTCGGTCTGGCTGTAGTTGCAGAGCCTCTTATCTCATTCCTTCTTACGGATAAATGGCTTCCTTGTGTGCCTTATCTGCAGATTTACTGTATTTCATATTGTTTTGAACCGATTCAGACAGCGAATCTTCAGGCAATCAAGGCAGTCGGCAGAAGTGATATTTTCCTTAAACTCGAAATAATCAAAAAGGTTGCTTATGCGGTAATTCTTGTAGCTGTAATGTTCCACAGCGTTGATGCAATTGCATACAGCCTTCTTCTGAATACTCTTATTGCTGTTTTTGTCAATACTACACCCAATAAGAAGCTTTTAGGTTATTCTTTCAAAGAACTTATTGTCGACATGGCTCCCGGAATTCTTCTTTCTGCAGTTATGGCAGTTGTTGTATTCCTTGAAGGCATGGTCCTTCCTTTCTCAGCACTTCCCAGAATGATAATTCAGGCGGCAACGGGCGGCGTTATTTATCTTGTTCTTTCTGTTGTTTTCAAGGTTGAGAGTTTTTCTTATCTTCTCAATACTGTAAAAGAAATGCTTCCCGGTAAAAAGAAATCATAAATATAATCAGGAGACTTCTTATGAATGAGTTAATTTCAGTTATTGTTCCCGTTTACAATGTGGAAAAGCATCTTGAAAAATGTATAAAGTCCATACTCAGTCAGTCATACACAAACATCGAGCTGATTCTTGTTGATGACGGCTCAAAGGATAACAGCGGTGCAATATGTGATACCTTTGCATCCGAAGACAGCCGTGTAAGAGTAATTCACAAGACTAACGGCGGTGTTGCTGCGGCAAGAAATACAGGCATACTCGAAAAAAAAGGTGATTTTTTCTGTTTTGTTGACTCTGACGATACTGTGCATCCCAATTATATTTTAAATCTTTATAAAATTATTACAGAACATAATGCTGATATCTCAATGAGTGCATATCTTTATGCATGGGATGACGGCAGAAAAAAACGCACAAGAAATGCAGAATTTCCCGATAATCATATTTTTACCGATACGGGTAAAGATGCGCTCGGTAAAATGCTTTATTCAAAGATTTATGCTCCCGCATGTTATTCAAAGCTTTTCAGAAGTTCAAAGATAAAAGTGCAATTTCCGCCTTACGCTATCGGTGAAGATATGCTTGCGGCTGTGGATTATTTAATGCAGGCTGATAAGGTTGTAATGTCAAATGAACCTCATTATTATTATATGCAACATGAAGAAAGTGTAATGCATTCGGTAAATCCCGAAAAGGTTTTTCATCTTGTTACAACAGGCGATGAAATGATGAAAATTGTTTCGGAAAAGTGTCCTGAGAATAAGTCTGCCGCCGCATATTATATCGTTGAAAAGAATATCGATGCATTTTTTAAAATTGCTTCAGTCGGCGGTAATAAAGATAAACTCGATACAATAAGGAAGAATATAAAGAAATATGCTCCCGTTGTGGCTATTGATAACAACGCACATATGCACATTCGTAAGGAAGCAAAAGTTGCCGCTTACGGTATGTCTGCTGTAGGATTATATAAGAAACTGAAAAAACTCATCGGCGGAGTGAAAAAATATATAACGGATGAACTGCCGAAAGTTCTTGTAAAAATTGCATCGGTTCTTCCCAGACATAACATCATCATTTTTGAATCAATACCGTCATTTTCAGACAACACATATTGGTTTTTCAAATATCTTATTGAAAATACGGATGTTGCAAAAAAATATAAACTTGTATGGCGTGTAAGAACTGAAGATGATGTAAGAGATGAGCTTCTCGGACAGAAAATCAAGTGTATTGTCAAAAATGCAAAGACGACAAAACAGAAGATTGAACTCGGTTATTACTGGAATTTTGCAAAGTTCATTGTCGATTGCAATGACTATGTATACAAAAAACATCCGAAGCAGAAGCGTGTTTTCCTCGGTCACGGAATGCCTTTGAAAATTGTAAAGGATTACGACCTTCTCAAGGGTGAAGTTGATATGAATATGATAACAACATACAACTTCAATAAGCATTTCTACGATATTGGTGACAGAGACGATAATATGAGAAATTTCGGCTATTGCCGTACAGATGTCATGGTTGCAAATTCGGGAATCAGAAACAACAGGGATAAGACATATATCATCTGGATGCCCACATACCGTCAGCATTCAAGAGCTGACAGCTTCAGAATCAAGAATAATTTCCCTCTCGGTCTGCCCGTTATAAAATCAAAAGAGCAGATGGCTGAAATAAATGATTTTCTTAAAGAAAATAATACTGTACTTTATCTCAGACCGCATCCGTCTCAGGATGTAAGTGTCATGCAGCTTGATGAAATGAGCAACATCACCATTGCTGACAATAAATACCTGAACGGTATGCAGATTTATGATTTCCTTACAGGTACGGATGCACTTATTACTGACTATTCATCAGTTTATTATGATTATCTTATGATAGACAGACCTATAGCTCTTGCAGTTGAAGACCTCGATGATTTCAGAGCAAAGTGGCCGATGTATTTTGATGATTTCAAGGCGAATTATAAATGTCCTTATATTTACACTCTTGATGACCTGAAAAAATTCATAAAAGATGTCGCAACCGACAATGATACCTTCAAAGAAGAACGAATAAAGGCAAAAGAGCGTTTTAATGATTTTACAGACGGAAAAACATGTGAAAGAATCTATAAGTTTATGGTCAGCGAATACGGTATGTAATTAATATTCATAAATCGGATATTTAAGACTATTTAAAGAAAGAAAGTATAATATCTGTAAAGAGGTAAAAGGTTATGCGACTTGATAAATACCTTAAGGTTTCACGTCTTGTGAAACGAAGAACAGTTGCAAATGAACTTTGCGACGCAAAACATATTGATGTCAACGGCAAAACTGCAAGAGCATCCTATGATGTTAAAATCGGCGATGTTATTGAAATCAGAGTCGGTTCCAATGTCACAAAGGCAAAGGTTCTTGCTGTGAATGAACATGCTACAAAGGAGAACGCTTCATCTATGTATCAGCTGTTGACATAACAGGGTGATAATTAATGCAGTTGAAGATTTTGTCCCTTGGCGATGAATATGCGGTTTCAGCCGGAAGATACCTTGCAAAAACAGCAAAAAGCGACGATGTGAAAATTGTTGCGGGCTTTATGACTCTCTCAGATTCTTCTCTTGAAAACCAGATGAAAATGATAGCTGACGATGCTCCGGTTTATCATTTTGAATATAACTCGGAGGGAAGTGTCAGACTCAATGAAATGAATGATGTTTCCGCATCAAAGATTCTTGATTGGTTTGACTGGGATTATATAACGATTCAGCAAAGTATGGATAAAGCAGGGATTCCTGAAAGCTATGAACCTTTTATAAGTGAAATTACGGAAATTATCAGACAGAAATGTCCCCGTGCGGAAATTGTTATAAATGAACCGTGGGCATTTGAAAAGGATTCGTCTGAACCGTTATTTGAACTTTTTGATAATAAAACGCAGACTATGGCAGATAAAATAAGAACTGCCTGTATCAATGCCGCCGCGGCAGGAAATATAAAAATAGTTTTTCCCACAGGTGAAGCATGGAGCAATGCAAGAAAAGAGAGTTTCTGCAGGCTTACTTCCGAAGACGGCTGTCATGCTTCGAGATGCGGTGAGTTTCTTGCAAGTGCATTGTGGTATGAGATTCTTACGGGTAACGATATCAGAAAAAACAGCTATCGTTTACCTTTTGTTGAAAGTCATATCACAACAAGACTTAAAGATATTGCTCATGAAACAGCGGAAAAATACAGTCTGCATAAATAAGGTGAATTTATGTACGAAAACGGTAATCTTCTGACAGAAAACGAAAACAGAGAATCAGAACTCAAGGATAATATTCCGGAGACTGAAAATGTTGTAAATAATGAATCTGAAAATGAGATTGCAACAACAGTAACTGAACAGAAAATAGTTCTTTCTCCCGATGTCGTCAATGCTGATGTTGTCAGAAAGAAAAAAGAACCCGATAAAAAGCAATTTTTCATTTTTGCGATTGTTGCGTGTCTTATCTGTGCAGTTATCGGCGGACTTACGGGCGGAATTGTTTCATCCGTTGTTATGAAAAATGATGATGAAACAACCGGTAATGTTCAGCAGGAACAGAATGTGCCTCAGCAGACAGAAAAGCAGCCCGAAACCACGGAAAAGCAGACAACCTCTTCTGCTCCCGAAACAACAACCGTAAAGAAAGAAAACTATGTGATTCAGTCGGGGGTGTTTACTTCGTCAGATGATAAGCCGTCACTTGAATTCATTTTTAATGCATCTGAAATTTATGAATACAATGTTGATTCCGTTGTCAGTATTGAAGTCAAAAATTCATATCTTACAGGTTACGGAACAGGCTTTATTATCAGCGAAGAAGGCTATATCGTTACAAACTATCATGTTGTTGAGGGGGCTTCATCTATAAAGGTAACACTTTATGATGAAAGTGTATACACAGCAAAACTCATAGGCTATGAAGAATCAAACGACATTGCTGTTATAAAAATTGAACCGCAGGGTAAGATTGAAAGTCTTGTTTACGGTAAATCATCAGACCTGAAAGTCGGTGACGATGTCTATGTTATCGGTAATCCTCTCGGTGACCTTACATTTACACTCACCACGGGTGTTGTAAGTGCGCTCAACAGACTTATTGATACGGGCACAGGATTCAATATCAACATGTTCCAGACGGATGCCGCAATCAACAGCGGTAACTCGGGCGGTCCCGTTTTTGATAAACACGGATTTGTTGTGGGTATTGCAAGTGCGAAATATGCTTCGGCTTCAATTGAGGGACTGAGTTTCTGTGTTCCGATTGACGATGTCAGAAGTATGATTGACGAAATTATTAATAAGGGCTATGTTTCCGGCAAACCTCTTATGGGTGTTTCTGTTTATGATAAAGAAATAATGAGCTTCGGTTTTCTCCAGAGTCAGAGAAATATTAACGGTGCAAAAATTGCCGCAATCGGTGAAAATTCCGCAGCTCAGAAAGCGGGGCTTCAGGTAGGCGATATTATTGTTGAAGCAGACGGAGAAACAATCAAATCTGTTTCACAGCTGAGAACCGTTCTTTCCGATTTCAGAAGCGGAAATGCTATAACTCTTAAAATCAACAGAAACGGTTCAATAATTGATGCTGTGCTCGTTCTTGATGAATATGCACCTGCTCAGCCGAGAACCGATTATTCATATGTATATGACTTATAACGATTAAGGGAGCCGTAAGGCTCCTTTTTCATTGACATTTTATATGATTGATGATAGAATAAGTCGGGTGATTGAAATGAAGCTTGTTTATAAAGGCAAATTTGACGGAAATATTGATGCATTGCCTAAAAAAGAGCATGAAAAAAATGCAGTTAAATTCAGAGAATTTGATTCAATGAAGGGACTTGCATTGTTTGCAAATATTCTTGCAATTGTTATTTTGATTGTATGTTTTGCAATTCTGATGATAAGAGGCGACGGGCTGTTTAGTATCAGCTTTTTCGGTGCAATTGCTTCAATGGTTACATTATTTCCTCATGAGTTGCTTCATGCAGTTTGTTTCAAAGAAACGGTGTATATGTACACTAACTTTAAACAGGGAATGATGTTTGTGACGGGAACAGAAAACATGAGTAAAGCAAGATTTGTTTTTATGTCACTTCTCCCTAATATCGTATTCGGATTTGTTCCGTTTATAATCTTTCTTATTTTTCCGTCATTGTCGTTTTTCGGTACGCTCGGAGCTTTGGCAATCGGAATGGGTGCAGGAGATTATTATAATGTTTTCAACTGCCTGACTCAGGTTCCCAAGGGTGCTAAGATATATATGTACGGTATGAACAGCTATTGGTTTATGCCTGAAGATAAGGAGTAATAAAAATGTCAATTGAAAGAGTACGAGAATATTTCAAAGGTTTCGGAATTGAAGACAGAATGCTTGAATTTGATGTGTCAAGTGCAACTGTTGAGCTTGCCGCTCAGGCACTCGGTTGTGAGGGCAAGAGAATTGCAAAAACACTCTCATTTCATGTGGACGGCAAGGTTGTTCTTATCGTTGCCGCAGGCGATGCAAAGATTGATAATCCCAAATATAAAGGATATTTCCATACAAAGGCAAAGATGCTTGCATTCGATGAAGCTGAAAGTCTTATAGGTCACGCAGTGGGCGGTGTATGTCCGTTTGCAGTGAATGATAATGTAGAAGTCTATCTTGATGAGTCACTCAGACGTTTTGAAACGGTTTATCCTGCAGTAGGCAGTTCAAACAGCGCGATTGAACTCACTCCCGATGAACTTGAAAAGTATTCATCAAACTTTGTTGCATGGGTTGATGTGTGTAAGCGTCCTGAATGAAACAAACAATAATTTGTCGGGGTCTTTCAAATTCGCAATTTGAAATGCTCAATTCGCAATTTCGGAAGCCCTTCGGGCTTGAATTATATAAATGGGTCAAAGGGCGAAGCCCTTTCCACAATTGAGCATTGCGCATTTAGAATTGAGAATTTTTGTCGAACTTCAGTTCGACAAATTCTGATATGTAACACAAAA
>JAZSPR010000021.1:0-10499 GCA_045537555.1 Acutalibacteraceae bacterium
CGACAAATTCTGATTTATCAAAAAAAAACGGACTGCCCTTGAATCAACAAGGCAGTCCTTTACTGTTATCTGAATATCAGTTTAAGCCACTTTTTCATCGAATCAATCCACACGTGATTGTATTCGATGATTTCATTCATATTGTCACAAGTCTGGGCATCACAGGTTGAAAGGCCGTGTCCGCCGAACGGATAGATATGAAGTTCAACGGGCACTTTATTGTCTGTAAGTGCTTTTGCGTAAATCAGGCTGTTTGCTACGGGAACACAGCCATCTTCTGCAGTATGCCAGATGAATGCAGGGGGAGTTGATTCATTGACATGCTTTTCACAGGAGAAATATTCTTCCTGTTCTTTATCGGGTGCATGACCGAGGAGATTATAGAAACTGCCCTGATGTGTCTTATGAAAATCTGCCGAAATAACGGGATAACAGAGCACCGATGCATTTACATTCTTGCTTTCGGGGAAAACTTCCCTTACTTCCTTACAGTCAAACATTGTTGAATAATGTGCCGCAAGGTGTCCGCCTGCCGAAAAACCCATAATTGCTATTTTTGAAGTGTTGCAGTTCCATTCATCAGCATTCTTATAAATCATTTCCATTGATGCCGCAACTTCTCTTATCTGAGAGGGGAAACGGTGCGGGTCAACCGAATAATTAAGAACAAAAACATTGAAACCTTCCGACAGAAGATTGAGTGCAATCGGCTCAGACTCTCTTTCAGAGCACATACCGTATCCGCCGCCGGGACAGATAAGCATACACGGTCTTTTCTGATTCTGACGGTTCATTTCAACCATGTTGTATGGTAAATATAAAGTGAGTGTGGGGTTCTTCCCGTCTTCACCAAGAAATTCAAAATAGTCTTTAAGTTCGATTACTTTATGTAACATAATATTTCACCTGTTTTTTATTTGAGTATATCACAGAAAAAAGTTATTTTCAATATTTTCAGCAAAAGAACAGTTCGTAAAAGGAAATTATTTGTAAGAAATAAACTGTTGACAAATCAAATAAATTGTATATAATATAAAGAGTGAAGACCCGTCTTTTGTGGAAAGTCTGTCAGAGAGGATGCATCACCGACTGAAAGTGCGTCTGAGATGAGTAGTAAGAACGGCAACACTTCATTTTCATGTCCCAAGTTAATATTATAAAAGAGGGCGTACATATTGTGCGTCAATGCGGGTGGCACCGCGGGTTTAATTTTTGTTTTACTCGTCCCGGGAATATTTTTCACAATATTCCTTGGGACTTATTTTATTTTGCAAATCAAAAAACGGGAGGAATATGTATGTACAGAACCCTGTATTGTAACGACATCCGTGACAATCACATCGGTCAGACAGTAAGCCTTGCAGGCTGGGTTGACGTTGTGCGTGACCACGGCGGCGTTATTTTCGTTGACCTTCGTGACTACACAGGCGTCACACAGGTTGTTATCCACAACGAAGAATTAGTTAAAAATGTAAACCGTGAAACAGTTATCTCTGTTACGGGTAAAGTTGAAAAGCGTGACCCCGACACAGTAAATGAAAAAATTGCAACAGGTTATGTTGAACTTGTTGCAGATTCACTTCAGATTCTGGGTAAATCTCAGAATATGCTTCCCTTTGAAGTAAGAAATTCAAGACTGAGCAAAGATGAGCTCCGTCTTAAATACCGTTATCTTGACCTTCGTAATCCCAAGAACCACAACAACCTTGTTATGCGTTCAAGAATTATCCGTCACCTGAGAAACAAGATGGAAGACAAGGGATTCCTCGATATGCAGACACCCATTCTTACTGCATCATCACCCGAAGGCGCACGAGACTTCCTTGTTCCCAGCCGTAAGCATCCGGGCAAATTCTATGCTCTGCCTCAGGCTCCTCAGCAGTTCAAGCAGCTTCTTATGGTATCGGGCTTTGACAGATACTTCCAGGTTGCTCCCTGCTTCCGTGATGAAGATGCAAGAGCAGACCGTTCACCCGGTGAATTCTATCAGCTCGACTTTGAAATGGCATTCGCAACTCAGGAAGAAGTTCTCGATGTGTGTGAAGATGTCATTTATGATACATTCAGGACTTTCTCAGATAAGAAAGTTACTCCCAAGCCTTTCCGCCGTATCACATATGCAGATGCTATGATGACATACGGCTCAGATAAGCCCGACCTCCGTAACCCCCTTATCATCGTTGACCTTACAGACTTCTTTGCAAATGTCAGCTTCCCTGCTTTCAGAGGCAGACCCGTAAGAGGTATTGTTTGTCCCTGTCAGGGCAAATCAAAGAAATTCTTTGAGGATTCACTCAAGTATGCAACATCAGGCGAAGTAGGCTTAGGCGGTCTTGGTTACATCACTCTCAAAGAGGGTGAATTTGCAGGTCCCATCGCAAAGTTCCTCACAGAAGAACAGAAAGCTGAAATCACAGCTCTCACAGGTGTAAAAGAGGGCGAAACACTCTTCTTTATCTGCGACGACAAAAAGAATGATACAGAAAAGAAAGCAGGTCTTATCAGAACATGGCTTGCAAAGAAGGAACAACTCGACCTCATAAAGGACGATGCATTTGAATTCTGTTTCGTTGTTGACTTCCCCATGTATGAAAATGACGAAGAAACAGGCGAAACAATCTTCACTCACAATCCCTTCTCAATGCCTCAGGGCGGTATGGAAGCACTTATGACAAAGGACCCCACAGAGGTTCTTGCATATCAGTACGACCTTGTATGTAACGGTATCGAGCTTGCATCGGGTGCTGTCCGTAATCACGATATTGATATTATGAAAAAGGCATTCGACATCGCAGGTTATGACGAATCCGAGCTCAAAAAGAGATTCAACGCTCTTTACACCGCATTCCAGTACGGTGCACCTCCCCATGCAGGTATGGCTCCCGGTATTGACCGTATGGTTATGCTTCTTACAGACGAAGAAAAGATTCTTGATGTTATCGCATTCCCCCTTAACGGTAATGCTCAGGACCTTCTTCTCGGCGCTCCCTCAGAGGTTACAAATCAGCAGCTTGAAGATGTACATCTTCTCGGCTCAGGCAGTGCTCTTGCACAGCGTCAGGCAGCCACAACAGGCGGCAATAAGGCTTCAGGCAAGCGTTCAACATTCTCAAACGCTCAGCAGCTCAATCAGCTTTCACTTACAGAAGATGAAGAAGCAGTTATGCAAGGTATTTTCGCAAAAATGAGCGAAAATGAAAAAATTCTTGCAGACTGTGACACAACCAATACAGAAGAAATGGTACACGTAATGCCCATGACAAATGTTCTTCGTGAAGATGCCCGTAAACAGCCCTTCACAAGAGAGAGCCTTCTTGAAGGTGCTCCCGAAAGAAACGAAGACAGCTGGCAGGTACCAAGACTCGTAAAGTGAGGTGTGATTAAATGACAGAATATATTACTAAGATATGTGATAACGGCAACATTGCCGTTGACGATACAATTCTTGTAAAAGGAGCAGAAGCAACTGCAGGTTCAAGAATTCTCGAAGGCTTCAAGCCCCTTTTCAGCGCAGAAGCTGTTACAAGACTCGAAGAAAAAGGCTACTCGGTTTCAGGCAAGACTTCAACAGGTGAATTCGGTCTTGACCTTGTAGGTGAATTTTCATACTATGCACCTCAGGAAGGTATTCTTAAAGGTGCGGCGGCTGAACTCGTTGCGAACGGTGACGTTAAAGCTGCTCTCGGTGTTGATATGAACGGTGCAACAAGACGTGCAGCAGCTCTTTCAGGTGTTGATTTTCTCAAGCCCACATACGGCACGGTTTCCCGTTACGGCATTATCTCATGTGCCGCATCAGGCGAACAGCTCGGTGTTTACGCAAAGAATGCTGACGGCATCAAAGAAATCATGGAGACAATCGCAGGTCATGACGACAAGGACGGCACAAGCCTCCCCGAAGCATCATATGACTATTCAATCTCTGCTGTAAACGGCAAGAAAGTCTGCATCGTTAAGGAACTCCTTGAAAAAGCAGATGATGAAACAAAGGCAAAAGTTCTCTCCGTTGCAGAAGCTCTCAGGGCTGACGGTGTTACTGTTGAAACAGTTTCACTTGACATCTTTGACCTTGCAAACACGGCATGGCAGATTCTTATGTGTGCAGAAACATGCAACAACGTTTCCCGTTATGACGGTGTAAAATTCGGTCACAGAGCCGAAAAGTACAGAAACATTGACGAGCTTTATGTCAACACAAGAACAGAAGGCTTCAACTTCCTTACAAAGACAGTTATTCTCTACGGCTCAGACGTTCTTTCAAAGAACAGATACAAGGATTGCTTCGACAAGTCACTCCGTGTACGCCGTGTTGTTTCAGAGAAGATGGCTGAACTCTTCGCTTCTTACGATGCAGTTCTCACACCTGTCTGCAGTAAGGCATCTTACGAAGCTTACGATATAAAAGAAGCATTTATAAAGGTTTTTGAAGAAAGTGTTTTCACTTGTGTTCCCAACCTCATCGGCTCACCTGCTCTTGTAACATCAGGTGTACAGTTCATCGGTAATAACTTCTCAGAAAGCACACTTTTGAGCCTCGGTGCATCAGCAGAAAGGAAGGGTGAATAATAATGAATTACGAAATAGTAATCGGTCTTGAAACTCACGTTGAGCTTGAAACCGCATCAAAGATTTTCTGCTCCTGCGGCGGTCACTCTGCCGCAAACGAACCCAATGACTGTGTATGCCCCGCTTGCTCGGGTATGCCCGGCATGCTCCCCGTAATGAACAAGAGAGTTGTTGAATTAGCTGTAACTGCAGGTCTTATGCTTAACTGCGAAATCAGCCGTTACACAACATTTGACAAGAAAAACTACTACTACCCCGACCTTCCCTGTGCATATCAGATAACACAGATTAACCACCCCATATGTACAAACGGTCTTGTGTCACTCAAGACTTCTCAGGGCCCCCGTGATATCAGAATCAAGCAGATTCATATGGAAGAAGACGCAGGTAAGCTTGTTCACAGCGGTAATTCATCATTCGTTGACTTCAACCGTACAAGTGTGCCTCTTATCGAAATTGTTACTCAGCCCGACTTCAGAAGTGCAGAAGAAGTTGTAACTTACCTCGGCAAGCTCAAGAATATGTTCCGTTCAGGCGGCATTTCCGAGTGTGAAGAAGGCGCAATGCGTTGCGACGTCAACATTTCTGTCCGCCCCGAGGGCAGTGAAGAATTCGGTGTCCGTACAGAAATCAAGAATATGAGTTCATTTGAAGCAATTGAAAAAGCTATCAGGTATGAATCACAGCGTCACATTGATGCAATTGAATTCGGCACAGAAGAGCTTGTTCAGGAAACAAGACGTTTCGATGACGTTACAGGTAAGACATCTGCAATGAGAAACAAGGAAACAGAAGCAGATTACCGTTATTTCCCCGATGCAAACCTTATGCCTATAGTTATCGACGACGAATGGCTTGAAGCAATCAAGGCAGCAAAGCCCGCAGCAGTTGACGAAAAGGCTGAAGAATACAGAGAAGCAGGTATTTCAGACAAGGAAATCGATATGCTTCTTGCAAACAACAAGATTCTCAGACTTCTTGATGACACGGTTGCTCTCGGCTGTAACATGAAAGATACTGCCGCATACATTCTTACAGACTGTATGGGTATTCTCCGTAAGGCAGGCAAGACAATTGCCGAGCTTGATATTACTGCCGAAAACCTTGCAACAGTTATTAAGATGGTTACTGACGGCAAAATTAACAGAAATGCAGGTAAGAAGGTTCTTATCGCTATGATTGAAGACGGTGCCGACCCCGTAGAATACTGTAAGGCAAACGGTCTTGACAAGCAGGTTGACTCCTCTGCAGTTGAAAGCATTGTTGATGCTGTTATTGCAAATAATCCTCAGGCTGTTGAAGACTTCAGAAACGGCAAAGTCAAGGCTCTTCAGGCCCTCTTCGGTGCTTGTATGAAAGAACTCAAGGGTGCAGGTGACCCCACAGTCATCAAAGCATTACTCGAAGATAAACTCAAATAATTTCAATTTAACGGGGGTAAAAACTACTCCCGTTTTATTTTAAGGTGATTAAAATGACAGAAAGACTTTTTGAAAAAGATGCTTATTGCAAAAGTTTTGAAGCAACGGTTGTTTCCTGCAACGAAAAAGACGGTTTCTTCTTCGTTGAACTTGATAAAACCGCTTTTTTCCCCGAGGGCGGCGGTCAGGCACCCGACAAAGGCACAATAAACAGTGTTAATGTCCTCGATGTTCAGGAAAAAGACGGCATTGTTTACCACAAAACGGAGAAATCTTTCAATTCAGGCGAAAAGGTAAAATGTGAGCTTGACTGGGAGCTGCGTTTTGAAAGAATGCAGAGCCATTCGGGTGAACATATCGTGTCAGGTGTTGTACACAGTCTTTTCGGCTATGACAATGTGGGATTCCACATGAGTGAAAAGACAATGACAGTAGATTTCAGCGGACCTCTTACTGCAGAAGACATTGCAAGGGTTGAGCTTGAATCAAACAAAGCGATTTATAAAAATGCCCCCATAACAGCATCTTACCCAACAAAGGAAGAGCTTATAAATACAGAATACAGAAGCAAAATTGAGCCGAGAGACGGCATAAGACTTATCACAATTGAGGGTATCGACTGTTGTGCATGCTGTGCTCCTCATCCCGCATTTACAGGTGAAATAGGAATAATCAAAATCATCGATTTCTGTCCTCATAAAGGCGGTACAAGAATTGAAATGGTTGCAGGTATCAATGCATTCCTTGACTACTCTTCTCTTCACACCTCCGTCAAGTCTGTTATGAATCTTCTTTCCGCAAAGCGTGAGTCAATCGCCGTTTCTGTTGAAAAGCTTCAGGAAACTGCAAACAATCTGAAATATGAAAACGGAAAGATATCAAAGAAGCTGGCTCTGGCATCACTAAATCCTGTTACGGTTAACGGCTGTGCTTACGCAATCAATGAAAATATGTCTTACGATGACCTGAGAGAGTGTGCAAACAATCTTATCGATAACGGAACAAGAAAATGCATTCTCCTTTCAGAAGCCGACACAGGAAGTTATATCTATGTTGTAAGCAGTTCTGAAAATGACGTAAGAACCATAGTTTCGGGTCTTAACACCGCTTTTAACGGCAAAGGCGGCGGCAAAGACAATTACGCACAGGGCAAACTTACATCTGACTCCCGTCAAGCACTTACTGATTATATAAACTCAATATTTGATTAAATGGTTTCCCGTTAAATGCAACAATCACTTTCTTATACTCATTTTGCACATAAACAGCCCCTTCTGATTGTGCATTTTTACGAGTTGAAATACACATATAAAATATGGTATTATATAGTATATGAAAAAAAGGAGGAATTTCTATGAAAAAAATTATTTCCGTATTTCTTGCTGTTCTTATGACAGCCCTCATTGCAGTACCTGCTTTTGCTGCAGAACAGGTTGAATACACAATCACAAATCCTTATGAAACTGTTGACTGGGATACATGGAACACATACAAGGCTCAGCTTCATGCACATACCATTTACAGCGACGGTGAAATGGATATCACATCAGTAGTTGAAGCATATTATGCTCTTGATTATGATATTCTCGCAATCACAGACCACGGTGTTGTAAATCAGGGTTGGGATAAAGTTCCCAAAATGATTGACTTTATCGGTTACAATCAGTATATCAGAAAGATTGAACCCCTCGACGCAAAAAGATATGCTGAAATCACAGCAGGTGTCGGCCGTGACGGCAGAGGTATGCTTGATGTTCCTATGGGCATTGAAATGAATGCCCTTGTTGTAAGAAAGAACCATGTAAACGGTTTCTTCTGCGGATACGGTCAGAGCATTCTCGGAACAGAAGAAGACTACGAATCAGTTGTTGCTGGTACAGAAGCTGCAGGCGGCATTTCCTTTATCGATCACCCCGGTGACTTCTACGGTGCTGCAGGTGATATCAAAAAGGCTCAGGACCCCGAAAATCTCCGTGACTGGGCAAACATCTACATGAAGTACAAAAGCTGTGTAGGTCTTGAAGTTTTCAACGAAGATGACACAATTTCAAAGCATGACCGTGTAATCTGGGATAACCTTCTTATGTACACAATCCCCCGCGGCAGAAACATCTGGGCTTTCGGTAACGACGACTCACATTGGGAAGATCATATCGGACACACAACAAATATGATGCTTATGCCTGCAAACACCGTTGAAAATCTCCGTACAGCAATGGAGAACGGAACATTATTCGTCTGCTCAAAGAATGCAGAATATGAAATCGACCCTGAATTCCACGGTGACGGAAACTACGCAACAGTTCACAGAATCACAATTGATGAAGAAAACGACATCATTTCTGCTGATATCACATCAGACAGCGATTACACAGTTGAATGGGTTGCTGACGGTGAAGTTATTGCTACAGGCGATTCAATCAATCTTCGTGATTACAGCGAAGAAATCGGTTCATATGTCCGTTTCCAGATAAAGAATGCAGGCGGTATTCTCCTTTCACAGCCTTTCGTCTGTGATGACGGCAACATGGAAGCATGTATGATTTATTACCCCGAAGAAAAATCATTTACAAATCCTATCCTTCAGTTCATTTATGAAATGTATCTCTTCCTCAGAAGAACAATCGTAGGCGCATTCATTTATGACGAATTCTTCCTTTAATACTTAAATCAGACAGGGACTTTTTTCAGTCCCTGTTTTTATTTATTATAAAAAAATATTGCTTTTTTATTTGTCAGGTGTTAATATAAAGAAAAAGGGGAGGTAAATTTATGAAATCTTTTTCAAAAAAGCTTATTTCAATTTTTCTTGCAGTTCTTATGACAGCTCTTCTTGTTATCCCTTCATTTGCTGCAGAACAGGTTGAATACACAATCACAAACCCTTATGAAACAGTTGACTGGGACACATGGGAAACATATAAAGCCATGCTTCATACCCATTCGCTGTACAGCGACGGTTATCTTGACATAACAGAGGTCGTTGAAGAGTATTACAGACAGGATTATGATATTCTTGCCGTTACAGACCACGGTGTTGTCAATCAGGGCTGGGACACAGTACCCGATATGATTGATCTCGTCGGATATAATCAGTATATCAAGAATCTCAAGCCTCTTGATGCACAGAGATATGCCGAAATTACATCGGGTGCAGACCGTGACGGCAGAGGAATGCTTGATGTACCTATGGGTATTGAAATGAATGCTCTTGTTGTCAGAAAGAATCATGTCAACGGTTTCTTCTGCGGATACGGTCAGGGTGTGCTTGGCACAGAGGAGGATTACGAAACAGTTATTGCAGGTACAGAAGCTGCAGGCGGTCTTTCTTTCATCGACCACCCCGGTGACTTCTATAATGTAACAGCAGACATTTCAAGATGCTATGACCCCGAAAATCTCCGTGACTGGGCAAATATATATATGAAATACGAAAGCTGTGTAGGTCTTGAGGTTTTCAATGAACACGACACAGTCTCAAAATATGACCGTATCATCTGGGATAACCTTCTCATGTATACAATCCCCCGTGGCAGAAACATCTGGTGCTACGGCAACGACGATGCTCACACCTATGTTGCAATGGGACTTAATGCAAACATGATGGTTATGCCCGAAAACACAGTTGAAGCACTCAGAACAGCAATGGAAAACGGAACATCTTTTGCATGCTCTGTATACGGCAGAAATGAAAACGGTGACGATTTCTTCGGTGACGGCAATTATGCACATGTAAACAGAATCACAATTGATGAAGAAAATGATATCATTGCAGTATCAGTCACTTCAGACAGTGAATACACAGTTGAATGGGTTGCAGACGGTGAAGTTATTGCAACAGGTGATTCAATCAATCTGCGTGATTACAGTGAAGAAATCGGTTCATATGTCCGTTTTCAGATAAAGAATGAAGGCGGTATTCTCCTTTCACAGCCTTTCGTCTGCGATGACGGCAATATGGAAGCCTGCATGATTTATTACCCCGAAGAAAAAGAATACGACAATATATTTATCAGATTCATCCACGAAATGATTCTCTTCCTCAGAAGAACAATCATCGGCGAATTTATTTATAAAGAACTTTATCTTTAATCGTTAAAGGGGATGTAAAAAAAGTGCAGACCGCATAAAACACGCAAAATAAAAGTTTTTCATTATGCTGATAGCACTAAAAAACCTGAAAAAACAATCATAATTGATTAATTTAATATAATTTATTGTTTTATGCTATAAACAAACTTCGCCACTCGGCGTACCTTTGTACGCCTTCGGGTAACCCCAAACAACGCAGATGCGTTGTTTGGGCTCAGTTTGTTCATTCTGCGCATTTTTCCCTATCCCCTTTTCAAACAATAATTTATCGGGGTCTTTCAAATTCGCAATTTGAAATGCTCAATTCGCAATTTCGGAAGCCCTTCGGGCTTGAATTATATAAATGGGTCAAAGGGCGAAGCCCTTTCCACAATTGAGCATTGAGAATTGAGAATTGAGAATTTTTATCGAACTTCAGTT
>JAZSPR010000048.1:0-3153 GCA_045537555.1 Acutalibacteraceae bacterium
GCGCCTGTGTCAATTCACCGTTCATACCTCCGCCCGATTCATAGCGGCAAGAGGTTATTGTATCGGTCAGAGAAAACACCATACCGTTTTTATCCGGTACATAAAATCTGGTTTTAAAGTACCAGACACCTACCGCAACAGCTGAAACCAAAGCAACAACCAGAGCTATGATTATTACAGTTTTCATATTTTTCATTATTGTCTGCGTGTACCGCAGCAAGCGCAGAATGCACCGCTTTCGTTTGTTGCGTTACAAGCAGGGCAAACCCAGGCTTGTGATACAGGTGCTTGCGCTTGAACAGGCTGACCGTAAGCAGGCTGCTGATTGTAGCCCTGATTCATAGGCTGGTTATAACCGTTATTCATCGGCTGATTATAGCCATTGCTCATCGGCTGATTGTAGCCGTTATTCATCGGTTGATTATAGCCATTGTTCATCGGCTGATTATATGCATTCTGCTGAGCATAGGGATTGGGCTGACCGTAAGCACCTGCAGGAGCATAGCCCTGGTTCATAGGCATACCGTTATTCATCGGCTGGTTATAGCCGCCACTCATCGGCATACCTGCATTACCGTTCTGTGTGAGGTTGTTTATAACCTGCTGTGCAGTCTGCTGATAACGGTTATATTCCATAGTGCCTATACCCTCAACGTCGCTGTCATTGAGTCTTGCGGTTATTTCATCGAAGTAAGGGTTGTTTACCTTGATGTCAATATAGAAATCATAAGTAAACTTGTATCTGGGAGGATTATAACTTACCTGTTCTCCGTCTTTGCCCTGTGTGTAAATTTCTTCACGGTCTTCATCAACCCTTAGATTACAGCCCGTAACGCTTGAAAGTGGAATAACATCGGGATTTTCGTCACTCCAGCTTCCGGGATTGCGACGTGAAACAACAAAACTCTGCTTCATCGGGTCGATGTAGATTTTATCGTCCTCACCAAAGGTGAACATCGGTGAAAAGCCGGCAAGAATCTGCTTGTTCTGCTCTCTGTATTCAAGCTGCTGTTTGATTTCGCCAACGGTTGAGCTTCTTCTTTCGCTAAAGAAAGGTGAAAGTTTCTTTGCACAATCCTTACACATATTGCCGTCTTCAAGTTTTCTGTTGCCGAGAAGTCCTATTTTATCTCCACAGATGTCACAAAATTTCTTATCAAAAAGTCCCATAATAATATTCTCCTTTGTAATAGTATTTTTATTTTTAATTATTTGGCATCGCTTTCATCGAAGATGTCACCGCATTCGGGACAGAACTTCGGAGGATTTTGAGGGTCTTCAGGTTTCCAACCGCATTTATCGCATTGATAAAGAGGTGCACCTGCAGGTTTGGGAGAACCGCAATTCTGACAGAATTTGCCTTTATTTACTGCACCACATGAACAAGTCCAGCCTTCATCAGCAGGTTTTGGTGAACCGCATTCAGGACAGAATTTTCCGGTTGCTGTTGCACCGCAAGAGCATTTCCAGCTATCTCCCGCAGGTTTAGGTTCAGGTTTCTTTGCACCACAGTTGGGACAGAAATTACCCGGAACTGTATTACCACAAGAACATTTCCAACCGTTTTGCGCAGGCGGCTGTTGCTGAGCTTGTTGACCCATCGCAAAAAGATTCTGTGCATTCATGCCGCCACCGGCATTCATTGACATACCCATTCCCATAAAGCCTGTCATAGCACCTGCTTCGTTTTTTGCGGCATCCTGCATAGCCTGGGCCTGAGCACCGACAAGTGTTGCAGCAGCCATTGTGGGGTCACGCATAACAGCGTTTCTCTGAAGCTGTTTAATCATATCTTCGTCTTCTTTAGGTGCCGTGATTGAATTGATTGCAACAGACACTACTGAAAGACCGCGAAGATTTACCCATTTTTCGGTAAGAACTTCGTTCATGGCATCGGAAAGTTCCATTGTATGACCCGGTAATGCACTGTAACGGATACCCATATCAGAAATCTTTGCGAATGCAGGCTGTAACGCGGTTAAAAATTCTGATTTTAACTGAGAATCAATTTCTTCTCTTGTATACTCGCTCTCAACATTTCCGCATACATTCGTGTAGAATAAAATCGGGTCGCTGATTTTATATGAATATGTACCGTTGCAGCGGACGGAAATATCAATATCCAATCCGATATTTCTGTCAACAACTCTGAACGGAACGGGATTCGGAGTACCAAACATATTTCCGACAAGCTCTTTTGTGTTGAAATAATAAACTCTCTGGTCTTTTCCGGTATCTCCGCCAAAAGTGAATCGTTTGCCGATTGTCCTGAAAGATTCTTTTATGCTGTCACCGAGTCTGCCTGAAAAAATACTTGGTTCGGTCGATGAGTCGTATGTAAACTCACCAGGTTCTGCACAGATTTCAACAATCTTGCCCTGCTCAACAATAATCATACATTGTCCGTCAGCAACTGCGATGCCTGAACCGTTTGAAATGATGTTGTCGCTTCCTTTTGTGTTTGAGGAACGTCCGCCTACACGCTTTGTTCCTTTTACCACCATTACATCCTTGTCTATTGAATCACAATAGAAAAACTCTTTCCATTGGTCAGCAAGAACACCACCGAGTGCTCCTATGCCTGCTTTAATAAGTCCCATATTGCATTTCTCCTTTCGAAATTTATTTATGAATGCTTATTACTTCACCTGTGATTACTTTACAATAAGTCTACCGGTAATTTCACGGTCAAGATTCTGATGAGTTGAAAGATATTCATCAAAAATACTTCTGCATGAGGTTGAAACTACCAGAGGCTTACCGTTCTGAGAAACTTCTTCAAGTAAAATTGAGAAGAATTCTTCAAAGTTGTTGAGATGGAACTGCTGAAGACCTATTTTATATATTTTTTTATCATCAACAGGTTCGCCGTTAAAATCGAAGCGGCTGAATGTGTGTGTTGCTCTGTCGTACTCAACCCTCATACCTGTTGAAAGCTGATAAAATTCACAATGTGCACCTTCCCATACTTCATCACGAACCATATATTCAAGCATTCGTTTTAATTGTGCGCCTGTAACTTTGAGCATATAAACAGAATCATCATACGGAAAACATTCGCAAAGGTCAGAGAAAAGAACAATCGGACCTAACTGAGTGCTTCTGACACTGCCTGAACCTAAAAGCATTATATCAAGTCCAAGAGACTCACGC
>JAZSPR010000016.1:0-6595 GCA_045537555.1 Acutalibacteraceae bacterium
GGCAGAGTTGTCTTCCCTAAGACCGCTTGGCCTCCGACTTTCCTTCATCTTGTCGATAAGCTCTTCAAAGTACTTCTTACCAACTTCCATAACAACGTCGGAATACATCTGGATAAATCTTCTGTAGCAGTCATAAGCCCATCTTTCGTTGCCTGACTTTTCAGCCATAACCTTAACAACATCTTCGTTAAGACCAAGGTTAAGGATTGTGTCCATCATACCGGGCATTGATGCACGAGCACCTGAACGAACTGATACGAGAAGGGGATTTTCCTTGTCGCCGAACTTCTTGCCTGTGATTTCTTCCATCTTAACGATGTATTCCATGATTTCAGCCTGGATGTCATCGTTGATCTTTCTGCCGTCCTCATAGTACTGAGTACAAGCTTCAGTTGAAATTGTGAAGCCCTGGGGAACGGGAAGACCGATCTTGGTCATTTCAGCAAGGTTAGCACCCTTACCGCCGAGAAGTTCACGCATTGAAGCGTCGCCTTCTTTGAACAAATAAACAAACTTTTTGCTCATTAAATTTTCCTCCAATATAAAGATTTTATTTTAAACAAACTCAAAAAACTGTTTTTCACAGTCTTTATCAAAGCAATTATAACAGACCGGAACTCAAAAATCAATAAAATTTAGAAAATAGATTGCTAAAAAATGACTTAAAATGTATTTCTTTTCGGCTAAATTGCTTAAAGAGTGATTTTTACTGTTTTGATTTCCCACGGGCGGAAGAAAAGTGTGCCGTCGGTGAGAGTTTTTGTGTCGTTGCCGAGAAGGTCTGTTTCTGCCGTGACAGAGCCTTTCACGGGTGTGAGAACAGCCGTCTGCTCATCATCCGAATAGTTACAGAAACGGGCAAGAATACAGCCGTTTTCCTGATAGAATGATGTAAGAATAACTTTGCCTGACTCATTTATGAAGTCAGCAAATTTTACGGCTTCTGCATTATCACATTCAGCCTGTGAAACAACGGGCTGAGCGTTATAAAGGAATGCGTTGCGGAAAATATCCGTATCTGAAATATCTGCATTAAAAGGCATGAGGGCAAATTCATCGTCAAAAATGCCGTCGAGCATCTTTGTGCCGCACATGTATTCGTTTGCATAAACAAGGGGGATTGAAAGCTGATTTCCTCTTACAAATGCACCCATACAGCCTCTGTTCATAACTGCAAGTCCCTGTTCATTATCACGCATTGCAACATGGTAAATTCCGCTGAACTGAGTTGATGAACTGAATGATTCTTCAGGGGAAACAACCTTATCAATAAGTATTTTATCAAGCTCGTACCAATAGTCCTCCGTCACACGGACAGCACCGCTCCAATCTGCAATTGAATAGGGAAGGTCACGGACCATTCTGCGGTTTTTGTCAAGACAGAGATTGAGATTCATATTCAGCTTGTCCTCATGTCTGTGACCGCATACGGTAAGGGGCTTGCCCAGACCCATTTTTTCATCTGTTCTGCCGATTTTCTGATTGTGTATTTCAAACTGTGTACGGCAGTCGATACGGGGTGAATTTCCGTTAAAACGCATTTCAAAAGTGAAAGGAACGGAGCCGATTGAGCCTGCAAAAACAGTAGTTGTACCGACGTTGTCTGTTGTGACTTTCCATACACCTTCTGAAATGCAGTCAGTTTCGTCAATATATGCTGTAAAAAGAGGTGCATCTGCATTATCGAGAATTCTCTTTCCTGTTGACTTCACATCAATTGAAACAATGCCTTTTTCAGAAAATTTTATTGTGTAAAGAGGTGTTGAAAGTTCATTTTCCGTTTTATTCCATACATAGTTATATGTGTTTTTGTCTTCATTGACGGTGCCGACGGAAAAAGCGGGAAGTACGGTATGAACATATCTGCCGTCAGCTGTTTTTATCCATTCGTCAATTGCAAATGAGTGAGGATTTACCGCAATAGCTGTCTTTTTTGTTCCGCTGAAAAGATTTTTTATAACCGAGAGGGAGTCATTTCTGACCTTGTCGGAATTATCAAGAGATGTGGGGATAAAACGGCGTGAAAGGTCAAGAAGTCCGCAGATTGTAACATCGTGATGCTGTGCTGCAAGGGCATATTTCCATGCCTTTTCGATTTCCTCTGTTTTTGTTTTTCCGTCGATTGCGAAGCGGAGAACATCGAGCTGTTCAGCCTGCACAGCGGAGATTTCAGCCTTACGGACATCGTTGAAAATCTCATTTCCGCAGTAGCCCCAGGGCATCTGCACGCTGAAATCATTGTCGTATGTTTTCAGTTCATCCGTTGCTTCACCGTAAAGGTCGGGGATGTCTTCAAGAAGTATGTATTCGTAGTTATCCTTTTTCTCGATGTGCTCCGTGACACCCTTTACTTCCTGTGTAAGGTCATCGTAACGGGATGCAAGGAGAGGAGAGTATTTCTCAAACATTTTCTCGAAGTCCTCAAGTGAAATATCAGTATCCTGAGGCCAGCGGGAAAGAATCCAGTTGTCAACGGTTGTGCAGTTGAAGCCCCTGCCCTGTTTGTCGTAAGTGGGGACTGCAGGGATTGAAGTGTTGTCCTTGCCCACCCAGTTGCCCCATGCACTGTCAAAGGTTCTGACATAGCCGTAACCCATTACATGGGCACGGAGAATAGCCGCCTTGTAGCCACACTGCTTTATGAGCTGAGGTGTCTGATTGTTAAGGGCAAACTCCGAAATTGCATAAACATCGGGAGTTTTTCCGAAATATTTCATATTTGTTCTGACAGCATAAGTCAGCTGACGGACATTTGATTCATCTGAAATGGTCAGGGAAAGAGGCTGACCGTAGGTTGTTGCACCGAGTCCGACTCTGTCGGGGTAAGTTTCAACGAGCTTCTGAATAAGTTCAACAACTTCAGGTTCACATTCGGAAAATTCATCAAATGTGAATGACTCGTAGTCAAGACCTATGCGGAGCTTAGGATATTTTTCCATCCACTCAAAAAGCTCGGTGATTCGGGGTTTTACAGCATCCTTCCACAGTACATAACCGCCGTGGTCATATGTAAGGATATACAGTTTTTTATTGTTCACTTGTTACGCTCCTTTGAATGTTAATAATGAGATTTTAACATAAAAAGACTGAAATGTATATACATTTAAAAAGAAAAAGTGCTTTGCAGACATAAAAATGAATGCAAAACACATTTCTGATTTTACTGTGCTAATGCTCTTTCAAGCCAAATAGATGCAATATCCATTGCCTGATAAAGTCCCTGTTTTTCGCTCTTCTTGACGATTCTTTCACGGGGTCTTACATCGGGGTCTGTGTTCAGAAGCTGAACAGTCACACGGCTTGCAACATCAAGCTCGCCGACTTTTTTTGTTGAACATATCTGAAGCATTATTACATAAGGGTCACTCATGTTGCCGTAGTAAATAGTTTTACCGCAGCGGACAAGGGGTTTGCCCTTGTATGTCAGGAATTTGGGTCCCTTCTTTTCTGCCATTTTATTCAATCCTTTCTCAATTTAAGGAAATATTATTCCTCTGTTGTTTCGATGCCGAGGTATTCCTTGATGAGAGACTGCAGAAGTTCATAGCGGTCAATTTTCATGATGATATTTCTCGCATTGTTATATGTTGTGATGTAAGCGGGGTCTTCAGAAAGAAGATAGCCTACAATCTGGCTTACGGGGTTGTAGCCTTTTTCTGCAAGTGCTTCGTATACCTGAGCGAGCATCACTTTGATCTGTGAATCTCTGTCACCGTCTAATTTAAACTTAATCGTCTTGTCCATTAAAGGTCACCTCTTACTCTTATGCTTTTTGCATAAATAATAATACATTGTTTATTATACAACAAAGAATTTAAAATTACAACTGCTTTTTTTAATATTTTTATTCCGTTTTCGGAGAATATATGTTATAATCTATGAAAAGAGGTGTTATTATGCTTGTTCTGACAGCTGAAAATATGAAAAAGGCGGAGGAATCCGCAGTTGAAAACGGTTGTAATTATTATGACCTGATGAAAACTGCAGGCACAAAATGTGCCGATGTGATTTCATGTGAAGACAAAACTTGTAAAGTTGTTATTCTCTGCGGAAAGGGACGAAACGGCGGTGACGGTCTTGTAATTGCCGGCAGACTGTGGCAGAATGGATTCAGAAATGTATTCGTTGTTCTCGCAGGCGGTATGCCGACAGATGAATTATGCATTCAGATGTATGAAGAAATGATAAAATACCCTGTTGTTGTAACTGATTATACAACTGACAGAGAAACTGCGATTTATCATATTGAAACTGCAGATATAATAGCCGATGCACTTTTCGGAATCGGTTTCAGAGGAGAACTTTCAGGAAATTATCTCGAAACCGTTCAGACAGCAAACAAAAACACAACCGCGTCAAAATATGCTGTTGATATTCCGTCAGGTCTTTGTGCAGACGGAACATATAACGGAGAAACATATTTTAATGCTGATGAAACACTCACAATGATAGCATTCAAGCCTGTTCACGTTATAAAACCTGTCGCTGATTTATGCGGCAATGTGACTGTTATTGATATTGGTATAAACGAAGAAATCCTTTTACCTTTTGCTGAAAAGTACACAGTCTTCACAAAAGAAGAAGCATTGAACAATATAAGAAAAAGGGCTTTTGACAGCCACAAGGGTACTTTTGCCAATGTGCTTACAATCTGCGGCAGTCGTAACATGACGGGATGTGTATATCTCTGCAATCAGGCGGCAGTTGAAATCGGCGCGGGACTTGTGACATCGGCTTTCCCCGGATGCATTTACAATACGGTTACGGCAAAACTCAATGAACCGCTTATGCTCCCCTTAAAAAATAACGATGAAGGCAGAATGACGGCAGATGCAAAAACACTTCTGCCCGCAATGGAAAAAGCTGATGTAATCGCAATCGGATGCGGAATCGGTGTTGACAATGACACCAAGGAACTTGTATCATTTATAATAAACAATTATAACGGCATTCTTATTCTTGATGCGGATGCACTCAACTGTGTTGCAAAAAATACGGAAATTCTTAAGAATGCAGAGTGTGAAATTGTTATCACTCCTCATCCCGGTGAAATGGCAAGACTTACGGGGATAAGTGTTCAGGATATTCAGCAAAACAGAATGCAGACAGCTCTTGATTTTGCGGATGAATACGGTGTGACTGTCCTGCTCAAAGGCGCAAATACCGTGGTTGCCGACAAATCAGGCAGATGTTATATCAACACAACGGGCAACCCGTCAATGGCAAGAGGCGGAAGTGGTGATGTGCTCACGGGACTGATTGCAGGACTTATAAAACAGACCGAAGATACATTCATGGCAGTCTGCACGGGTGCATACATCCACGGCATGACGGCTGATAATATTGTTAAACAATACGGTCCCACGGCGGCTACACCGACGAGAATTATTGAGAATATAAACCAATAATTTGTCGAGGTCTTTTAAATAGGCAATTAGCAATTAGCAATGCGCAATTTCGGAAAAGGCTCTGCCTTTTGAACCATTATAATGGGGTAAGGGGCAAAGCCCCTTCATCAATTGCGAATTGCGAATTTCCAATTGCGAATTTTTGTCGGGCTGAAGCCCGACAAATTCTGATTTACAGGTATCATATGAGGCACATAGAATTTAAAATTGACGAAAACTATGACTCAAAAAAGGTCATTGCATATCTCAGAGGAGAGGCAAAGCTTTCAGCAAGGCTTGTCAATTCTCTGAAACGGATTGAAAAAGGCATCACTCTTAACGGGGAGCATATCAGGACTGTTGATATACTTCATAAGGGTGATATTCTTGCTGTCAATATCCCCGAAGATAACAATGAAATTGAGCCGATTGAATACCCTCTTGATATTGTTTATGAAGATAATGATATACTTATTATAAATAAACCTGCAGGACTTGCGATGCACCCGACACACAATCATCAGGGGGACACACTTGCAAACGGAGTTGCAGCTTATTTTCTCTCAAGAGGAAAAAATATTTCATTCAGGGCTGTAGGTCGTCTTGACAAAAGCACATCAGGGCTGGTTATCTGTGCGCTGAACAAATATGCGGCGGCAAGCCTTGCGGGTAAGTTTGAAAAGACATATTTCGCTCTTGTAAAAGGCAGGTTTGAAGGCAATGGGACAATCGATAAACCGATAATCAGACCCGATCCTATGAAGACACTCAGAGCCGTGGGTGAAGGCGGTGACAAAGCCGTTACACATTGGGAAACCGTGGCAACGGACGGCGAAATATCGCTTATGAAAATTACTCTCGAAACGGGCAGAACGCATCAGATAAGAGTGCATTTTTCGTCAATAGGCGCACCTCTGTGCGGTGACGATATGTACGGAAGCACCGACACAAGAATAAAAAGAGCAGCCCTTCATTGCGGGATTCTTGATTTTGTCCACCCTGTCACAAATGAAACAATGCATTTTGAAGTCTCCGTTCCGGAGGATATGGAGAAACTGATAAACAATAATTTATCGAGCTCTTTCAAATTCGCAATTTGAAATGCTCAATTCGCAATTTCGGAAGCCCTTCGGGCTTGAATTATATAAATGGGTCAAAGGGCGAAGCCCTTTCCACAATTGAGCATTGCGCATTGAGAATTGAGAATT
>JAZSPR010000072.1:0-3555 GCA_045537555.1 Acutalibacteraceae bacterium
TTAACATTATGGTCGGTAATTATAAGAAAATCTATTTTGCTTTTCTTGGCTTTTTCAATAACCTGCTCCAATGTCAGACCGCCGTCGGATGCAAGCGTGTGGCAATGAGGAACACCCGAATACCACTTATATCCTTTGTAACTCATTCTTTCACCCCCTTAATGATTTCCTTATCAATTTTGCCGATAAAGAGGTTGTTTTCAGTTTTCAAAGCGGAGGGGTCATCGTTTTCGTGAATTATTCCATAAGCGGGAGAATCGGTTTTTTCGGGAGCAATAAAAACATTATTTCTGACTGTAAGATTATAAACCATGGGTCTGAAGAATATATAGCCTCTGCTTTTGCCGATTCTGCCCGAAGGACCGTCAAATATATTATTTTCAATAATAATATCGTGATGGTCAATATCACCATGATGACCTACACCGGGAAAACCGTCACATTTGAAGATATTGTTTCTTATGGTAATATTACGGCAAACCGTATCATCGGATTTGAAATCTATCAGCGTACCGTTGCAGTCATAAACAGGGCCGTAAGATCCGTGACGTGACATATCAAGCTGAATCTGCTCGTTGAAAAGGATATCAGTCTTGAATGTGTATGAAGGACCGTCAAAAATACAGTTTTGAACTGTTGTGTTTTGAGTTCCGTTAATTTCAATACAATGCCAATGAGCACAATGACGGAATCTGCAGTTTTCAATGGTAATATTGCTGCAATGAACTGTGTTTACAAGGGTAATACATTCATCAAGATTTTTGTTGCCGTCAAAAATACCGCCTGAAATAACAACATCGTGAGTACCTTCATAAGCTCCCCATTCGGATTCTGAATATGATGCCAGGAGATATCTTGTCAGCGGTTCGCTTTTATCGCTTCTCAGAATGATTGCATTGTCCGAAAGCTTCAGATGCTGATACGAATAGAAAATAAGTGCTGCGGAAATGAGATATGTACCATCGGGGAAATAAACAGTTCCGCCATCCTTCAGTTCATCAATGCAGGCCTGCAAAGCTTTTGTATCATTGTGGATACCGTCACCGTAAACGTTATCGTTTTGCATTACATCGATAAGCAGCATATCAGACACCTCTTCGTCTTAATTTGTTTCTGAAGTTGTTACTGTTTCTTTTGCTTCTGATGCAGCATTTCCCGCTTCTGCCCTCTGTTTGAGAACTTCCATAACGTGGGCGTGCTTTTCGTCCGTGAAATCCCACATAAACAGATACGGAAGGGCCATCAGTACATATCCGGCAAGGTCAAAACCAAGACCGATAAGCATACACTGAACTCTTACATCGCTCATATAAAGTACATCCCAGTCAGATGTAAATCCTACACGGTAGAACATAAGCGGAATAATGAGAGAAACGAGGGTCGTGATGGGGGTTGTGAACCAAGTGATGATTTTTTGGTATTCTTCAAGTCTTTCTCCGGAAATATACATTTGATAATCTGTAACTCTGATTTTGGTGTCATCCTGTGCAATACCAACCGCAGCTTCAAGTGTATTGGAAACAAGCATAGCAATGTAAATTGCAAGACCGCACAGAAAATGAGAATTGCCAAGAAAGAGAATTGCCAGAATATATACTCCGTTTCTCAATGCCAAGACAATATATTTGAATACAATCAGCTGCTTATACTGAAAGCGTTTTCTTATCCACGGTGCAAGGAATTGACCGGGGTTGCCGGACATTTTATAAATAATTTCTGCTATAGAGAAGAAAAGTCCTGTTTCACGCCAAGTATAAATAAGGAGGATTCTTTTCATATCAAGCATACCGTTGCCCAATGAGTCGAGGAACTCTGCGATTTTTATTATCCAAAGATATTTGTTTTTAAATATACCCGAAACGCAATGCCAGAATGAAAGGTATTCTCTGTTTTCAAGAGGTGGCATAGGAATTCTTTCTTTGATGTTGCGAAGTCCTATGAACATAACTCCCGATGAAACAACAAAAAAGATGGGTATAAGATATCTGAAAGTTCCGATATCCTTGATGCCGTCAAGGAACATTACGCCTGCAAGCGTCGGAAGAATAACGTTTACGATATTCTGAACAAAATGGCTGATTTTAACGGGGAATGAACGCACATACAGTCTTTCCTGCGGGTTGGGGCTGATATTATCAGCAACAGACTGTGTAAAGCCGACGTAATTGAATATTGTGTAAAACTGGAAAAGAAGATAAAGAGTCCACACTCTGTCGGTAAGCGGGAGCTCGTAAAGCGGAAGAGTACAAATAAGCACAACAACAATAAGGCACTGAATAACATTTGCATATGCAAAAATTTTGTATCTGCCGAGCTTTTTGAGGAGCTTTTTTCTGATAAGAATATTTCTGAAACCGCTCCATCCGTTGGTGAGAAAATGCGCACCGAAGATTTTGAAAAGATTGAAGCTGTTGATGCCTTTCCAACGGGTATCTATGATGTTGGCAACGCCGTCGGGAAGAATAACGGAAAAATCAAATATAAGCATCAGTAAACCTAAAACAGTAAAGGTCAAATACACCGCATTATATCTTCGTTCAATTTTTGGTGGAAGAAAGCCTAAGTTTGCATCTACACCCATGGTCAGAAGATTCCAGAAATATGTTGATGCAATGAAAAATACGTTTATCGCGCTGAATGTAAGAAGAGGAATTTCGTAGTAATGTGCAATCAGATAACAACCTGTACCGAAGGTAAGGAAGCTCTGAAGATATTTCAGAGTATAATCACCGCCGACTGCGGCAAAAATCGAAAAATATTCTTTATACGGAACATGTTTTCCTTCAGCAGGAGTGTTCCAATATTTTTTCATTTCCTGAAAGATATTCATTTTCTCTTTGCTTTCAGATTTTGCCATTATTTTTCTCCTCCTTCCGCAATAAGTTCATTTATTCTTTGGTTTGCATCGTCACGGGTTTTGCCGTATTGTTCTTTCGGGGCAACGTTAACAACAACCTTTTTAATATTTTTGGGAAGCCAGCTGTCTTCGAATGTTATTTGCTCTTCGCTTTGTGCTCCCATATAAAACTCTTTGAGATTTGAACAGGAATAGAAAGCGAAACTGCCTATTTCCTTAACTGAATCGGGAATATACATAACAGGTGTCATGCCCTGACAATAGCTAAATGCATCAGAACCGATTTTCTCAAGTCCGTCAGGAAGTGTAACAAGAGATATCTTTTCACACTTAAAGAATGCCATATCACCGATTTCTTTAAGCGTTGAGGGTATATTAACTTCTGTAAGTGTTTCATTTTTATAAAACGCACACGCACCTATTCTTTCAACACCTTCGGGAATTGTATATGAAGTTTCTACCTTCTTGATAGGATAGACCATAAGCTTTTTCATATCCTTTGTGTAAAGAACACCGTCAACGGAAGTGTAATATTCATTCGCCTCGTCAACTTCTATTGATTTGAGTTCTTTGCAGTAGAAGAACGAGGTTTCATCTATGTACTCAACATCTTTGCCGATGTAAATGATTTCAACATATTCGTCAGTGTTAATTGTAAATTTGCCGACTGCCGAAACAGGCTTTGAGGTATCGGGATT
>JAZSPR010000156.1:0-10560 GCA_045537555.1 Acutalibacteraceae bacterium
TCTTTTATTGAAGGAAAAGTAATTTTTGTAGGGACCGATGCCCACATCGGTCCGATTGCGGAGTGTAGCGGAGCAATAACGGTGGAACACCGTTCTATTACAATAAATTCATTGAATCAATTTGTTCGTTTTGCGAAAATCAGAGATTTTCGATTTGTCTTCGACAAATACGGACCGATGTGGGCATCGGTCCCTACGATTGGTTTATTCAAACATCCCGACAAATTCTGATTTATCAATTATTCTTGTTCTTCATCCGCAAAGTTGAGAATTGTTGACATAATAATATCAAACCCTGCTTCAATTGTTTTGGGTTCAAGTCTGTCATAACTGTCAAGACGGTTATGATAATAGTCGGCGGGGGCGGGGTCCATAGCGGCAAGACATGTAGCCGATATGCCTTCCTGAGAGAAAGCTGCGGCATCTGATGAGCCGAAGAATACATTTGCAAATTTTACTCCTTCATATCCGCATTCCTTTGCCGAATCCATAACGAGCTGACAGAACTTCGGGTCGTGTTTAACGGTGCCTGACATATCTCTGTTATAAACATTCAGAAATTCAAAATCGGTAAGCGTATCAACACAAAGAACCGATGTTTCAACACCTGATTCAACATAGTCTTTATAATGGTCTTTTGCAAACTGTTTTGCACCTCGGAGACCTGCTTCTTCACCGTCTGTAATCATTGCCACAACTTCTGTATTTTTGAATTTTATACCTGCTTCATCGAGCATTTTAAGGGCAGTTGCCGCCGCCATTGTGCCTGTGAGATTGTCATTGGCACCGGGAACAACTCTCTTGAAATCGATGAAGAGATAAAGTGTAATCATATTAAGAAGTGTGAAGAAATGGAAGAGATAACCCTTATCCGAAATGAAGTCTGTAAACGGGTTCTTTTTGTTTGTCAGTTCTGTGATTGTTGAAAGAGTAGACATAACCGCAGATGCTATGAGAGAAACGATTGTTCCTGCCATAAGGGGAGTCATGCCCCAACCCTTGCCGTAATATGTGTGACGGCATTCAAAAGCGGAATCAATATGACCGTTTATAACAATTCTCTTTTTTGTTTCTTCCGTAGCTTTTCTTGTTGCAATGAGATTTCTGCCCGTAACTTTTCTGTAAAGCACATCGGTAAACTGTTTATAGAGCAGGAATTCAAGAGCCGTAATACCGAGACTTGCAAGCGAAACACCGCTTACGATTGCATGTGGTGCAACTTTGCTTTTTGCAAGTTTTCCGAGCTTTTCGGGTTTAACATATTTCAGAATACTTCCCGCACCGATTGCGCCGATTGTGGCAAGGCTGATTGTTTTTGTGAAATGCTGAAATGCTCTCGGAGCCATTTTATATGTCTCATAATGAGTTTCGTCAGCGTATTTATCGAGGTCTTTTCTCAGAAGTTCCATTGCCTGAAATGCCTCAACACTTGCCGATTCACGGGGACCTATATCCGTGATGATTTGAGTGATTTTATCAACCGCATACTGAACATTGTCTTTTATGATTTTTTTATCAAAGTCTTTGAATTTCATTTTATTTTCCCCCGGTAAAAATTTAAAATTATACATTGTAATTACAATTATATTAATAAAATGTTAATTCGTCAACATATTGCATGATTTATTCTGTTATCTTTTACAGCTTATTTATATAATAAAAAAATAGTCCACAAGTTGCGGACTATTTGGGGAGTATATAAATCAGAATTTATCGCTGAGCGATAAATTCTGAATGATGCATTTTTCCTGCGGAAAAATATGATGTTATGCTATGCAAAATGATGTATGACCTACGGTCAAATGATGCGTTTGCCTATGGCAAACATTTCGGAAGGGCTCCGCCCTTACCCATTTTAAAATCAACACCGTCAGGTGTTCCGAAATTATTCATTATTCATCATTCAATATTCATTATTCATTCAATAATTTGTAGGGCAACAGCCCTACAAATTATTGTTTACCGTTATTCAATTATCATGCATTCTTCCGCATTGCCGTCCTTTGTTATTCTGACGGTTTTGATTTCCTGCGGTTTCCAGTTCATTGTAAATGTGCATCCGAGGGTAGAGAAGTTAATTGAAGCTTCAGTTTCTCTGCCGTCTGTTTCAATAATTCTGAGGATTATTCCGTTGCCGTCTTCTGCCTGTTTTACTGCAGTTACAACGATGTTTTCTTTATCGACAGCGAGTGCAGAATAAGTCTCGGGCAGATTTCCGTCGTGATGTGTTTCCTGGTGTGTCTGAAGAGGATTATTCAGGACTTCGGACATTCTGAAAAGTTCTGAATTCATCTTCTTTGTATGAGGAATGATTTCGTATGTGAATTCCTGCTGACCTTTGTCGAGGAATTCCATTTCATTGTCACGCATATGCTGTCCGTAGTGGTCAAGATAAGCACAGCTTCTTGCAATCATCATTCTCAGGTCATTTCCGATTGAACAGAAACTGTATTTGCTTGTATTGAGGAGTGCAAGACCTTTTCCGCCGTCTTCACATATGTCGCACCATGCGTGAGAAGGCTCTTCCTGACCGTTTGCATCCTTTTCAATGAAACCGTAAGGCATTGAATATGTAACGGTTCTGTTATTCACATCAGCCTTGAATGAAAGCTTGACGGATTTATACTGTTCGTCGAGGTCAAGAACGGTTCTTACAGTCAGATTTTCACTTTCTGAATAAAGTGAATAATATCTGGTGAGAACGGAATTTCCGTATTTTACAACTGATTTTAAAGTAGCTCTTACGGGGCCGTTTTCGATAAGTTTGAGTGTGCCGTCACCGAACGAACCGATATCTTTGTTATAATCAAAGATTTTATGTCCCCATGTGTCGTTTTCGGAGTCATCACATACAATTGCTTTGCCGAGAAGTTCTTTTGCAAATTCCAAATTGTTTTCTTTAATTATGTAAGATGAAACTGCGCCTGACTCTTTATCAAAAACAACCTTTACTTTACTGTTTTCGAGAGTGTTTTCAGAAGCGACAAGGTCTGTTTCGTATTCCTTGATATTTGAAGGGTCGTGATGATAGAGATAATAAACTGCGTAACCGTAAGCAGGGATTTCTGCTTCAAATATAGTTTTATTTACATGGTCACCGTCCGTGTAAGATGCTCTGACTTTCTGAATGCGGACTTCGTTGCCCTTTGAATCGAGAACCTTTGAAACACCCTGATCACCGAACTGACCGTATGATTTCACGGGGAATGAATGAGGATTGAAAACAACCATAGGGGAGCCTTCACCGTCTCTGTACCACATTCTTGCTCTCATTTCGCTGACGTCTGCATTCAGGAAATCGGTTGTCTTGATTCGCCATGAAATTCTTTGGGCGGCAAATGTGTTGATGCCCGTTGCAGTTTCTCTTGCATAACCGAATGCGTTTTCGGCATCCTTATAAGCTTCTTTGATTGAACAGCCTGCAAGGATATCATGGAACTGATTGAACATGACTCTTTCCCAAGCATTTTCGAGTTCCTTTGAATGAATGGCTGAACCTGTCATCAAATTAGCAAGGACATCAAGTTTTTCAGCAGTTACAAGCTCTGTTTCTGCACGTCTGTTGAGTTCTTTTACCCGGCTGTTTGCGCTGTAGCAACCGCTTGCGTGATGCTGTAAATCTCTGTTTACAAGAGGCTTTGGTGTGTCTTTTGTCTCTTCAAAATATTCATCGGGAACGGAATATTTAAAGTCACCTTTTTTTATGAGAGCATCGGCTGTTGCAAGATGTTCTTTTGATGGGCCGCCGCCGTGATTACCAACACCGAAAAATACCATCATCGGCTGAGGTTTGTTGTAATAATGGTTTTCAAGACGTTCATCCTCAACATTTCCGCCGTATCCGTCGGGAATATGGAAACAGTTGATTATGCTTCCGTCGGGACTTTTCCACAGATGAAGGTCTTCTGCAGGAAGGTCGGGCATTTCTTCGTTTCTGTTGGGACGCTGATAAACATAATTATCAATGCCCGACTTCTTGAAAAGCTGAGGTAGCATGCCGTTATGGCCGAATGAATCAACGTTATAGCCCGTTTTAACGGTGAAACCGAAGTTCTCTTTGAAGAACTTCTGTGAATAGAGCATATGACGGCAGAAAGCTTCACCCGAGGGAATATTACAGTCGGGCTGAACCCACATTCCGCCTACAACTGCCCATCTGCCTTCTTTTATGCGTTCTTTTATTTCTTGGAACATTTCCGGTTCGCTGAGCATTATCCATTTATAGTATGAAGCACACGCACTTGTGAATGTATAATCGGGGAATTCATTCATTCTGTCGAGTGCTGAACGGAAAGTCGATTTGACGAGTGACAGTCCTTCGGGAAAACACCATTGCCATACAGGGTCAAGGTGTGCATTCGCAATAAGATGATAATTTTTCATTTACAGTTCTCCTTTTATTCCGCATACGGCAACACATAAAGCGGCAACATCACCGAGTGATTCGCCGAGCTCGGCGGGAACAATTTTACAAGCATTTCCCGAAAGGGAAAGTGTTTCGTTTTTTATAACTTTTTCCATTTCTTCTCTGAGAAGGTCTTCGCTCCGCTGAAAAATACTGCCGAGGACAATCATTTCAGGGTTGAGGATGTCGATTAGTATTGAAAGACCTTTGCCGAGCATCTTTCCGCAGAGATTATAAACATAAATAGCATCTTCATCGCCGTTTTTTGCCGATTCGGCAATTGTTTTTGCCGTGATTTCTCCGTCTGCAAAGCTTACGGGATGCCCCATCTGACTGTTTTCTTTTGCAACTGCAGTCCCGAGCTGAGCAATTCCTCCGCCCGAGCAGAAACCTTCAAACGAACCTGATTTTCCGTAGCCGACGGGTCCGAAATCGGAAAGACGGATGTGACCGACTTCACCTGCCATGTCACACGCTCCGCTGTAAAGTCTGCCGCCGAGAATCAAGCCTGCTCCGAGTCCCGTGCCGAATGTGAGGAAAATCATGTGTTCTGTTCCTTTACCTGCACCGTATTTCCATTCTGCAAGGGCACAGGCGTCTGCATCATTTTTGAGAAAAACGGGAACACCGAATTCATTTCTGAGTATATTCACTATTTCAATGTTATCCCAACCGGGGAGATTTGGCGGGGATTTGATTATTCCGTTTTTTGAATCAAGAGGGCCGCCGCAACTGATACCGATTGCTTCAAAATTCAGGTCACTTTTTGCAATTTCTATAAGTTTCCCGATTGTGGAATCACAATCCATGGTGGAGAATTTTTCTTTTTTTATAATTTCGCCGTTTTCATTTCCCCATACAACGGCACATTTTGTACCGCCTATATCAATGCCGAGAATATTCATAAAATCTCCTCCGCTTATAATTTTTTTATCATTATACTATTATTCTGCATCATTTTTCAAGTCTGTTTATTGAAAGATTTGTATAAATATGCTATAATCAGAAAAAACGTTGTGAGGTATCTTTATGAAAAATTATGATATAGCCGCTTTTATATGGCCTTCTTACACGGGTGATGAACCGAGAACACGTATTTTCTGGCCTGAAGGGTACGGAGAATGGCAGACAGTCAAAGCCATGACGGACAGAGGTTATACGGGTTGCCGTTGGCCCCGTAAGCCTTTATGGGGTTATGTGAATGAAGCCGACAGCCGTGTTATGGAAATGCAGATTGACTGTGCCGTTTCGCACGGTGTTAATGTGTTTATTTATGACTGGTACTGGTATGATAACCGTCCTTTTCTCGAAAACTGCCTTAATGACGGTTTTCTGAAAGCGAGAAACAATAAAGATATGAAATTCTGCCTTATGTGGGCAAATCACAATGCAAATCATCTGTGGGATAAACGTAATTCCGACGATGATCTTGACACGGTTATATGGTCGGGTGTTGTAACTCCCGGAATTTTCTCTCATATCTGCGACAGAACAATCGAGAAGTATTTCAGTAAAGAAAATTACTACTGCATTGACGGCTGCCCCGTTTATATGATTTTTGATATTGATAATTTCATCCGTTCATTCGGCACAAGCGACGAATGCAAAAAAGCTCTTGCCGAATTCAGGAGAAAGACTGTTGAAGCAGGTTTTAAGGGGCTTCATTTTCAGGTTGTTCATTGGAGAAACAGAGTTTTTAACTGGCTTAATGATGAGGATTCTCAGAAGGGTGTAAAATCGGCTCAGATGTATGAATACTTAGGTGTTGACTCTGTCACGAGCTATAACTGGGGATGCTCAGCCGACCTTGACGGCGATTTCAATGAAGTTACCGATAACTATGTGAATGCAATAAAGAAAGAGGAAGAAAATCTTACGGTGCCTTTCTATCCCAACATTTCTGTAGGCTGGGACAATAATGTAAGATTCAACAAATTTATTCCCGGTGTGATATATAACAACACCCCCGAAAACTTTAAAACAGCCTGCGAAAAGATAAAGGATTTTGCCGATGAATCAATGAAAAAAGGCAGAATGACAGCACCTTTCATCACAGTCAACAGCTGGAATGAGTGGACTGAAACGAGTTACCTTGAGCCCGACGACCTTTACGGCTACGGCTATCTTGAAGCGATAAAAGAAGTGTTTACAGAGGACTGATTATGCGGATTCTTAAAGATATTCCGTACGGAAATCACGAAAGACATACGGTTGATATTTTCATTCCCGAAAACTTAAAAAACGATTCGGGTGTTATATTTTATATCCATGGCGGAGGGTGGACGAGTTACGATAAATCGGTACATCATTCCGACTGTGAGCTTTTCGCAAAGCTCGGTTACATCTGCGCTACGGTGAATTACCGTTATGTTGATGAAAACACAAGCATTGATGATGAGCTTGATGACATAACTCAGGCAATCAGAAAAGTAAAAGAAAAATGTATTGAAAAAGGCTTCAATACGGGAAAAATACTCCTTTCGGGAGGTTCTGCGGGGGCACATCTTGCACTTATGTATGCATACACAAGAAAAGATGAGGCACCTCTCACTCCTGTATGCGTGTGTGCTTACTGTCCGCCCGTAAAAATGGAAACACCCGATTTCCTTTTAGGAATTTCAGGCGAATTTGAAGACTGGAAATACGGGGTGCTTTCCGCCTGTTGCGGAGTGAAAATCAACAGAGAAAATTTACTTTGCGAAGAACAACAGACGGCACTCACGAGGATTTCTCCCTTTTATTATGTGAATGAAACCTGTGTTCCTACGGCTGTTTTCCACGGCGTGAAAGATGAACTTGTACCCTTTGAACATGCAGTTGAGTTTATTAATCTGCTTAATGAAAAAGGAGTTGCAAATGACTTCCTTGTATACGAAAACTCAGGTCACGCTCAGGACAAAGACCCTGAAAAAGTCGTTGAGGCAAAAGAGATTATAGAAAAATATGCTCAGAAATATTTTTAATGAATTGCCCGGGAGAGATATTATGAACAATAAAAAATTGAGTTTCGGCATTGTGGGTACGGGGACGATTGCCCACCGTTTTGCCGAGGCTGTTAAAAATACATATAATGCAGAACTTGTTGCAGTTGCTTCAAGAACAAAGGAAAATGCGGAGAAATTCGGTGATGAATTCGGCATTCCCGTGCGTTTTGATTCTTATGAAAAAATGGCTGAGTCCGATGTTATTGATGCGGCATATATTGCAGTGCCTCATTCGGGACATATAGACTGTTCAGTTCTTATGATGAATCACGGCAAGCACGTTCTCTGCGAAAAGCCTATGGCTGTGAATACACGTGAGGCAGAGGAAATGTTTGCCTGTGCCGAAAAGAACAATGTTCTTCTTATGGAGGCTATGTGGGCAAGGCTTGTTCCCGGTACACTTAAAATGCTCGGAATGGTCAAAGACGGTGTCTTCGGTGAGATTCTCGGTGCAGAGGGTAAATTCTGCTACACAATGGACGAAGACGAAATGGGACATCACGTTTTTAAAAACGAAAACGGCGGCGGTTCACTTCTTGATGTAGGTGTTTACGGATTAAACTTTGCAAGCTGGTATCTCGGAAAAGATGTAACGGCAATCAATGCTCAGGCTGACACATATAATTCAGTTGACAGTCATATGTGTGCATTGCTTAAATATAGAAACGGTGCAATTGCCGATATTTCGAGTGCGATTCTTTTAAGAAAACCGAATGAGGGTTATGTTTACGGCACAAAAGGGTATGCAAGGCTTCCTCGTTTCTATGCTCCGCAGGAGATTGAAATTTATCTTAATGACGGCAGAAATGAAACGATTTCAGTACCCTATAAAGGCAACGGATTTGAAGAACAGATTGAACATTTTGCTGACTGTGTTTTTAAAGGTCTTAAAGAAAGTCCCGTTGTGACACGTGAACAGACACTTTTCATCATCCGTCAGATGGATGAAATCAGAAAAATAACAGGCATTGTTTATCCGCAGGATAAATAAAAGAGGGTGCAGAAATGAAAAAAGGATTAAAAGCTTTTATCGGTGTTTTAATATCAATAACACTTGTTGTCGTGCTCGGAATCACAAACATTGTGCCGTATTTTGCGGTTATTCCCGATATGGTGAAAGTGGGTATTGATTACATAAGTCTTGACAGAAATCCCGATTATCCTGATAAAAAGGAGCTTATAACGGCATTTGAAGATGCAGAAATTCAGCATCCTTTTATTCTTGCTGATAAAGAAGATTTCGACAGGGTAAGGGAAGCACACAAATCGAAGAATTTCAGCGAATACACGGCGAAACTCACTTCATATGTCATTCTTAATGCGGACGGACTGCTTGATAAGAATGTCTATCCGCCCATGGAATATGTGCTCGATGAAGAGGACAGCATTCTGCCCATTTCACGTGAAGTTATAAACAGAATGGTTATTCTCGGTTACGCATGGCAGCTGACGGGGCAGAAAAGATATGCCGAAAGGGCTAAGGAAGAGCTCGAAAAAGTCTGCAGTTATCCTGACTGGTGCAATTCGCATTTTCTTGCAACGGCTGAAATGGCACTTGCGGTTTCAATCGGTTATGACTGGTTTTATGATTATTTAGACGATGATTTCAAGGCTGTGCTTTCTGAAAAAGTGTGGGATTATGCCATAAATCCTGCTCTTGACGGTAATCATTGGTTTACGTGGTCAAAAAACAACTGGAACAGCATCTGTTACAGCGGAATAGGTATTGCGTGCATGACTTTTGCCGAGACGGATATGAAGAGAGCCGCAGAGTTCCTTTCAATGTGTTATGAAAATATGCCCATAGCATTTGAAAATTTCACTCCCGACGGTGTTTATGCAGAGGGCCCCGGTTACAGTCAGTCGGGCATGAATTCGATTGTCTGTTTTATTGCAACATCAAAGAATTTCTTCGGCACGGATTACGGGATGGGTGAAATTGACGGTTTTAAGGAGCTCGGAAAATTCCCCGTATATATTACAACTCCCACAGGTGTGTTCAATTTCGGTGATAATAAGGCAAGAATGTGTTTTTCTCCCGTTCTTCATTGGTATGCTGATGAATATGATATGCCTTTGCTTTCTTGCTATCAGATGTGGGATGTGTCGGGTGAGTTTACACCCGATGAATCGGAAAACACAGAGAGAAACGGCAGAGGAAAAGAAGATGCACTTTCTCTTCTGTGGTATAACAGAGAAAAAGTTTCAAAAAATGCTGATTTCTCTGATGAACCGCTGAGTGTATTGCTTAAATCGGATGTCGGTCAGGATATGGTGCTTATGAGAAGTGCTTATCTTGATAAAGACGGCACTTTTGCGGGTATCAAAGGTGGATATAACTTCATAAATCACGGTGACCTTGATATAGGTTCGTTTGTGTTTGATTCAATGGGGGAGAGATGGGCTGAAGAGCTCGGGCCCGGTCCCTATGATGCACCCGGTTATTTCCTTAATACTCCTGCAGGGGGCAGATGGAAAAACTACTCTAAACGTGCCGAGGGACAGAATACACTCGTTATAAATCCGTCAATGACACTCGAAGATCAGTATGTGCTTGCGGAAAGTAAATTCATTCATTATGAACCGCGTGACGGCGGAGGATTCTGCACACTTGATATGACTGATGCATACCGTATGAACGGTGTGAAAAATGCCGAGCGTGATTTTCAGCTTTATGATGATTATTCTTCATTAAGAATCACCGATACAATAAACTGCCTTGTAAAAAGTGAAATTTACTGGTTTATGCATACAAAAGCCCAAATTGAAATATCGGATGACGGCAAAACGGCAATTCTCACAATCGGTGACAAACAGATGAAGGCTACATCTCATAAAGACGGCACTTTTTCAGTTATGAAAGCCGAAAGACTTCGCGGAGAGTGGGAATATGACGAAGAATATAACGGTATAAATAAGCTGACAGTCAAGCTTGAAAAAGTAAAAAAAGCTCAGATTGATATTACAATCGAGCCGGTGAAATGAAGAAAAACACGGTCCGTGCGACCGTGTTCTTTTTTGATGAATCAGAATTTGTCGAACTGAAGTTCGACAAAAATTCTCAATTCTCAATGCGCAATGCTCAATTGTGGAAAGGGCTTCGCCCTTTGACCCATTTATATAATTCAAGCCCGAAGGGCTTCCGAAATTGCGAATTGAGCATTTCAAATT
>JAZSPR010000149.1:0-2937 GCA_045537555.1 Acutalibacteraceae bacterium
AATCTTGAACATCATAACATAATCGAACGGTGGTCTTCCTCCCGCACCCTTATGCTCTTTCTGAAAAGCTTTTTTGAGTATTGGGCGAAAAATTTCCCAATCAATTACATTATTTAACTTTTCTAAATGGTCGCCTAATTCACTTAAACGATTTTCTTTATTTTCTATATCAAAAAAACCAAACTGCATCTCTTTTTCCCTCTTTCGATTTTCTGATATTATTATATTATTTTTTTTCTTTTTTGAAAAGAGTTTTTAGAGATGCCCAATTGCGAATTTGAAAGAGCTCGACAAATTATTGTTTGTTGATTTTTCCAACAACCTTTTCATGCACTTCAAGCGGTGCATCGAATGTGTTATTTATGATATTGACTTCTTTTATATATTCAAGCCAGAATGAATGAGTACCGTCAGACGGATTTCTGAAAACATTGTTTTCAATTGTCAGTTTTCCGTGAACAAACTGCTCTGAATTTTCATTCATGACTTTCGGTGTACATCTTATAACGGGTGATGTTTCAAACATTTTTGCATATTCACAGCCGTCAATAATATTGTTTCTGAAAATGATGTTTTTTGTGTAGCCCGATTCAAACCAGAAGTTGCAGTCGTCTTCAATCAGAAGAGCAGGTCCCCAGAGTGTATGGAAATGATTGTTTTCGATTAAAACATCATTTCTTGTTGTGCACAGAATACCTCTTCCCGATGTGGGACCGAAATCGCAGTTTTTTACGTGAAGTGACGGTGTCCATGTTGCATTTTCAACAACATCTTTGTAAGTTTCGATTGCGGGTAATTCTCTATCAAGCCATAATTTTATATCCGTATCGCTGACTTTTTCATATTTTTCAACTTTTGTTTCGGCATAGGGGATAAGTGTGTCCCATTTTATGAATTCAAGAGTGTCGCCGCACTCAAACGCCTGAAAACCCCATGTTTCGGGGTGCATAAAGCGGACAACAATGCTCTTTTCGTTACAATCAGTCTTAACTATTCTCAGATGAGTGCCGTGGACATTTACATAGTCGTCCTGAGCACCCCATGCTTTGCAGTTGTCAATAAGGAGCTTACCCTTACATCCTGAAAACTGGAAGAAATCTGCCGTGCTTGCAATTGTTCTTCCTTCTTTCGGTGTAAAATCGCAGTTTATGAAACTTACATTTTCTGAAAACTGAGAAACCATTCCGAGCCCGTGCATGAATTTTACACGAAGACCTGAGAATTCAAGGTTTCTGCATCTGTTGAAAAGACTGCCTGTTTCGTCACGCACAATATTCCTTGTCTGCACAATACAGCCTTCGGGAAGATTTGCTTCTTTGTTTGTGAGCGTTCCAGTGAGTGTGTGTTCATCAATCTGTTCAAGTGAATCGAATTTAAGGTCATTTCTGTTGAAATCATGACATTGCTGTGTTTCAGGATTGAAAATTTTTACATATCTGCCCTGAACCCAATGAACATTCTCCCAGTATGGCTTGCCGTCAGCTCCCGTTTCACCCATCCATATGATTTCATTTCCCTCGGTACGGAAAAGGCATTCATCGTTGATTCTTATTGTGATTTTTCCGTTGTCATTTGACAGAATTTTAAATTCCGTCATTGTGGGGCAGAAGTAATCAATTGTAAGGTTTTTTACCGTTATATTTTCGCAACGGTCAAAAATCATGGGCGTCATTTTGCCGTGAACCATAATAACGGCACCGTTGCCGTCAATTGTGATGTTCTTTTTGTTGTAAAGGTAAATCGCAGCGTGTTTTGTGCCGTCGGGATTCTCGTGTTTTTTCGCCGTGTTTGAACAGAAATAGCCGGATTTTATAAAGGAGTTGTCCTGACTTACATCATAAGTTTTTTGTTCGAGTGTAATTATGTCTCCGTCATTTATTTCAAGAAAAAGTGTGCTGAGTTCGTTCATTTTGATCACCGTATCCAATTATACTTTATAATGTAAAAAAACACAATATTTTTGAACTATATTAAAAAACGGATGTATAAAAATATAACAAAGATATTCTCTTTGTGAAAAAAATGTCAGTCTGCATTAAAATTAATGCAAAAATTTATGATATTTTGCATTAAATAGTACTTTACATTTGCTTTATAAAGTAGTATTATATTATTTGGTTCATACCGTATAAAATTATGTATAATTATTCAAGGAGGCAATATATCCATGGCAAGAAAAATGAAAACTATGGACGGTAACAACGCTGCGGCTCACGTATCCTATGCGTTTACCGAAGTAGCAGGCATTTATCCCATCACACCCTCAAGCCCCATGGCAGACTACGTTGATCAGTGGTCAGCTCAGGGTCTCAAGAACATTTTCGGTACAACTGTAAAGGTTTCCGAAATGGAATCAGAAGCAGGCGCTGCAGGTACAGTTCACGGTTCACTCAACGCAGGTGCGCTCACAACAACTTACACAGCATCACAGGGTCTTCTTCTTATGATCCCCAATATGTACAAAATCGCAGGTGAACTTCTTCCTTGCGTATTCCACGTATCAGCTCGTTGTGTAGCTTCTCATGCTCTTAACATCTTCGGCGATCATTCAGACGTTTACGCTTGTCGTCAGACAGGTTTCGCAATGCTCGCAGAAACAAATACTCAGGAAGTTATGGACCTTGGTGCAGTTGCTCATCTTGCATCAATCAAGGGCAGAGTTCCCTTCATCAACTTCTTCGACGGTTTCAGAACATCTCACGAACTTCAGAAGATCGAAGTATGGGATTTCGACGACCTCAAGGAAATGTGCGATATGGATGCTGTTGATGCATTCCGTAAGAGAGCACTCAACCCCGAAAGACCCGTAATGCGTGGTTCACACGAAAACGGCGACATCTTCTTCCAGCACCGTGAAGCTTGTAACCAGTACTACGATGCAATGCCCGCAATCGTTGAAGAGTACATGGACAAGGTTAACGCAAAGCTTGGTACAGA